>JBATTL010000447.1:0-6812 GCA_049670525.1 Thiohalocapsa sp.
AGCTAAGGGCACGCTCCGCAAAAAACCCGAAAATTCAGCCCTGACTGTAAAAAAAGCTGGCGTCCGCCACGGACGTCATCCGATGCGTCGCCCCGCGTCGCACGGGAAACCGCTGGGTCAAGATCCACAGCGCATTTTCCCTCACTGCAACAAACCGAGACGTGACGCGGAACGCCGTGCGGAGTTACTGCTCAATACCAGCTTATTGCTCAATTTCGCCATCCCAGAAGAAATCCTCATCGTCCTCCATGGGCGGATTCCCGTCGTAGACTTGGCTGCGACGTCGCTGAAGATAGGCATCTCTCACAAACGCGTAGGGATCGATGGCCGCACTGTCGAGGATATCGCCGGCCACGAGTAAATCGGCACGTCGATCGATTACCCGAAGCACGACGAATCCCCAGTAGATCTCGTCCTTGCTGATGCTAAAGAAGGGATCGATTACAATATCGCCAGCGAATCCGACAGTATCGCGCAGACTGCTCGGACCGATGATCGGCATCACGAAGTAAGGACCCGCGCCGAATCCCCAATAGCCAAGCGTCTGCCCAAAGTCCTCCTTATAGCTTGGCAGACCCATATTG
Organism: Thiohalocapsa sp.; assembly: GCA_049670525.1. Taxonomy (GTDB): domain Bacteria; phylum Pseudomonadota; class Gammaproteobacteria; order Chromatiales; family Chromatiaceae; genus Thiohalocapsa. The sequence goes on from JBATTL010000447.1 coordinate 585, forward strand.
GAAGCGACATCGAAAAACCCAACAATACCGACCGTCGTATTAACGACAACTCGACCGACGTCGCTACCCGCTCTGGAAAGCTTGAACTGCAGCGCGTTGTTGACGACCGACGTGAGGTCCGCGATGTTGTTGAAAAAATTGGTTACGCCCCGATCCACCGGCTCCGGCGTGATGTATTGATATCCCTTGGCCGTGGGCTTGATAAAGGCGTTGTCGAAATCCGTGTTGAACTTGAACATGGCGCGGTTGTAGCCCTGCCATGGATCGCGCGGATCACGGTACTCCTTAGGCACGGAACTACAACCGGCGACAAAGGCGAAAACCGCGAGCAGCCCGAAAACGCGGCCGAGACTGTTGTGCATCTTCTGGCTCTCCAACTCCCGACTCTTCCACAGCATTTTGGGCGGATGTTAACACAGGAGCCGCATTGCCCTGTGTTCAGTACACGCGCTTAATCTCAAATCCGGAGGCGGTCAGCCGTTTTAGCAGACCGCCAGGACCCGGCAGGTGCAGCGCGCCAACCGCAATGAAAAAGCCGCCCTCGGCGGCCATCGGCACGATGCGCTGAGCCATACGCGCGTTACGCGCGTCGATCAGGGCATCGCGAAAGCGTTCCGCGACGGAAGTTTCGCCACCATCGAGGTAATCGTCGCTGAGTTCAATCAGCAACACCAGATCGCGCCGCTCGTAAGCCGCGATCAGCGATTCGAACAACGCGGGAAGATTGGACAGTGCTCCGAGGGTTTGCCGCAACAGCGTCACCTGATCAGCGGCGCCCAAACCCTCGAAAACTGACACTTGCTCCTGCATGGTCTCCAATCCCACGACCGGCATGCCCGCGGCAATGGCATGCCGGTAGAGTACGAGGTCGAGAAACTGTCCGCTCTCAGCCTCTGGCATGCTGAGCAATGTCATGACGGCCCAGGGCTTGAACCTGCGTACCGCGACTTCGGGAACGCCGCGCGCGCCTAGCGCATCGATACTGTCGCGATAAAGGTCGGCTGGCACCAGGTCGGACAGCGCACGCCCGTCGTCGAATTTCAACGCCGCGACGGACACCTCGATTGCACGCGCGTCGGGCACGACCTCCAGGGCCAACACCCGTGAGCGATCGAGTCGGGCACGCACGAGCGGTGGCACGTCGACCACACGGGGATCGTCGCTATGGATCGTGCCAAAGAGATAGCTCGGCGCGCCGCCGGCAGATGGCTCCACCCGAAAAAGCAAACCTTCGTCGAAGCCGCCATCGGCCGCGATCGCGAGTACCGGCAACACAAAAAGCAGCCAAGGCAGCTGACATGCCAGGGCAAAAATGCGCGTTCGCCCCCGTTCCGTCATCGTACTACGCAGTCGTCAAAATGGATTCGAACTTACCCGAACGGATGACTGCATTGTTGGTGGGTTTGGCATTTGCCGGCGCGGCTCTTATGCTGCGTTGATGGATACAGAGACCAAACGATCTTCAGCCATCGCCTCGCGTTTTCGCGGCTTCCTTCCCGTCGTCGTGGACGTCGAGACCGCGGGATTCGACGCCCAGCGCCACGCATTACTTGAAATCGCCGCGATCGTCATCCGTATGGATGAGGACGGCTGGCTAGAGCCCGGTCCAACGCTGGCGTGCCATGTCTTACCATTCATCGGCGCCGAAATGGACCCCCGAGCCTTAGCCTTCAATAAGATCGACCCCGACCACCCGTTTCGTGACGCGCTCCCGGAAAAAGATGCGCTGAACCGGATTTTGACACCAGTCCGAAAGTCGGTCAGCAACAGCGGCTGCAATCGCGCCGTGCTGGTCGGCCACAATGCGCACTTCGATCTGGCCTTTGTAAAGGCCGCCGTTGAACGCACCGGTTACAAGCGGAATCCGTTTCACGCCTTTAGCGTCTTCGACACGGTGTCGTTGTCCGGGCTGGCCTACGGACAGACCGTACTCGCCAAGGCAGTGCGCGCGGCAGCATTGAGCTGGGACGATGCGGAGGCGCACTCCGCCATCTACGACGCCGAAAAGACAGCCGAACTCTTTTGTGCCATCGTCAACCGATGGCGAACGCTCGAAACGCGCAGCGCCTTTCCGGATGCGACGACCTGAACACAGGGGCACGCGACGCCCCTGAATGTCACCGAGGTCCTTACGGGCGTGTTGGGGTCTGCAACTTGACATCTGCTGGGGAACTGGACCGTCGACAGCGCTTCCGTCGACGGCCGAGCCTTCCGATGGACGCGAGTTCAGCCTTCGGTGCCTTGGTCAGCGGTCTTTGCCGCCGCGGCTTCCATCATCGTTTTTAACTCGCCGGACGCGCTCAACTCCAACGTGATGTCACAACCGCCAACCAGTTCTCCGTCGACATAGACTTGCGGAAAGGTCGGCCAGTCTGCGTAGCGTGGGAGATGCTCGAAGATCTCCGGATCCTGCAGCACATTTACGTACGCGAACGGAACGCCTGAGTCGCCCAGGGCTTGGGACGCGCGTGACGAGAATCCGCACTGGGGCATCTGCGGCGTGCCCTTCATATAAATGACGACGGCATTGTTCTTGACCTGCTGGTCGATGCGTTCAAGTGCATCCATTGGGCTACCTCGATAACGTTTGGGGCTGAAGGAAATACACGCATGCCCGAGGTCGGGGTTGCGCGACGCCTTCTCAAGTCATCCCTGTTCCACGAATCCCGCGCTGTTCCGCGAACAGCGCCGCTCAATCTAGATGCCGCTGCAACCAAAACTCGAGCAGCGCCAGATGCCAAAGTTTGCTGCCCTGGATGCGAGTGTGGTGCATATCCGGCTCCGCGAGCAGGCGATCGACGTATTCGCGGCGGAAAATGCGGCGCTGGCGACATCTGGGCGAATCCAGGATTCCACGCATGAACTCCAGGAAATCACCACGCACGTACTTCAACGCCGGCATCGGGAAATAGCCTTTCGGCCGATCGATGACCGAATCCGGCAACCGCCCGCGTGCGATGGCCTTGAGCGGATACTTGCCGCCGTCGCGGAGCTTCAGCGCCGGCGGGCAGCGGGCTGCGACCTCCACCAATTGATGATCAAGAAAGGGCACCCGTGCTTCCAGACCCCAGGCCATGGTCATGTTGTCCACGCGCTTGACCGGATCATCAACGACCAACGTGGTGACATCCAGGCGCAACACGGAATCGATCAACTCCGCGGCGAGTGGCTCGGCCAAGCGCGCGGCGATGTACGCGGTGGTATGGTCCGGTCCCGAATAACGGTCGGTAACCATGCGCAGGTACTCGTCGTGGTCGCGGTCAAAGTAATGCCTGCGCAGCCGATCGACGGGCGCGCCGGAGGTCTCCGCCGCGATGCGTGAATACCAGAAATAGCCGCCGAAGACCTCGTCCGCGCCTTGACCGGACTGCACCACTTTGATCTCCTGCGAGACCCGTTCGCCGAGTAGGAAAAAGGCCACCGCGTCCTGGCCGAACATAGGCTCGGCCATCGCATCCACCGCCTCCGGCAGACGCGCCAATACGTCACTGTTGGGAACACGCAAGCGATGGTGTCGGGTCTGGTAGCGCTCGGCAACCGGGGAGGAGTATTCGAACTCGCTGCCTGACTCCTCCGGCGTGTCCTCAAACCCGACCGAGAAGGTATGCAAGTCAGACACGCCATTCTCCGCCAACAGCGCCACCAAGAGGCTGGAGTCGAGCCCGCCGGACAAGAGCACACCCACTGGCACGTCGGCAATCTCGCGACGCTTGCGCACGGCGTTCTGCAGCGCGTCATGAATCGCGTCAATCCAATCGCCGTCGGACATGGGCTTGGGAGGGCGGGTGGCATCGAGTTGCCAGTAGGCGCGCTCGGTACGCCGGCCATCGGCGTCGATCCGCAGCCAGTGGGCGGGCGCCAGCTTGCGCACGCCTTTGAGAATGGTCCGCGGCGCCGGCACCACCGCATGCAGCGTGAACAGATTGTGCATCGCGACCGGATCGATCTCGGTGTCGACGCCGCCCGCCGCAAGCAGGGCTTGGGTGTTCGATGCGAAACGTAGGCGCGCGCCATCGTGGGTCCAATACAGAGGCTTGATCCCGAAGCGGTCACGAGCCAGAAACAGCAGGCCCCGGTTGGCGTCCCAGATGGCGAACGCGAACATACCGTGAAGACGCGCGACGCAGGCGTCGCCCCACGCATGCCAGGCCTTTAGGATGACTTCGGTATCACCGTCGGAGAAAAAATGATAACCCAGACCCTGAAGTTCACGACGAAGCTCGGGATAGTTGTAGATCGCACCGTTGAAAACCAGCGCAAGACCGAGCTGCTGGTCCACCATCGGCTGGTTGGAACGCACTGAGAGGTCGATGATGGCCAATCGTCGATGGCCGAAGCCGAGCGGTCCGTCACTGTAACTGCCGCCGTGGTCCGGCCCTCGTCGCACCAGCCGCGACATCATCCGTGACACCGCGTCCAGGTCCGCCGGAGCGCCATCCAGACGCAGCTCTCCGCAGATTCCGCACATGCTCAGTCCTCCGATTGCTGCTCTGGTTGCTGTTCTGGCGCGTCCGCCACGCCCCAACCGCCGCCGCCGGGTGTTTCGATGCGCAGGCGATCCCCCACGCTCAGCTCCAGAGTGACCTTGCCAGGCAGCGGCCGGCCATTGACCCATTCGCCGCCAGGTGTCCCATCGGCACCGCCAGCGAGACCCCAAGGGGCATGCAGCCGACGTTCGCCAATCAGTGTGGCCTGGAACGGCGCCAGACACTCGAACTCACGCACGAGTCCGTCACCACCGGCGCGGGCGCCGGGGCCGCCGGAGCCACGCCGAAGTCCATAGCGGACGACGCGCAGTGGAAAGCGCGATTCGAGAACCTCGATCGGTGTATTCAAGGTATTGGTCATGTGGGTCTGCACGCCGGACAGACCACCGCCGTGCGCGCCGGCGCCCATGCCGCCGCCGATGGTCTCGTAATAGTCCCAAGCGTCGCCGCCGTTATCCTGCGCTCGATAGCCGCCGATAGCGAGATTGTTCATGCTGCCATGACTTGCGGCGGGGATGCGGTCCGGCAGTGCCTGCGCCAGGGCGCCCAACACAGCATCGACGATTCGAGTACTGGTCTCGACGTTGCCCGCGGCTACCGCCGCGGGACGTTGCGCATTGACCAGGGAGCCCAAAGGCGCATGCAGATGGATTGGTCTCAGACTGCCGGCGCAGGCTGGGGTCTGGGGCGGCATCAGGCAACGGAAACAGTAGAACACCGCCGCGGCAGCCACCGCCAAGGGGCAATTGATATTCCCGTCTACTTGGCTACCGGTGCCGATGAAGTCGCAGTCGATCTGGCCGTCCTGCACACGCAGCGTCACGCTGATGGGGATGTCGCGGTTTCCCTGGCCATCGTCGTCCATCAGATCGGTAAAGCGATAGGTCCCATCGCCGATCTCACGCAGCGCAGCCCGCGCCAGACGTTCTGCATAGTCGTTCATCGCGACCAATCCCCGGTGGAATGCGCTGATGCCGACTCCGGATATCAGCTCCGCAACCCGCGCGCGCCCGGTGCGGTTGGCGCTGATCTGGGCGAAGAAATCCCCGCGGGCCTGGTTGGGGTTCCGCGTGCTACCCGTGACCTCCGCGAGCGCATCCTGATCGAGTCGGTCACGGCGCAGGAGGTGCCTGGGCTCAATCACGACGCCCTCATCCGTTAGCGTCCGCGAAATCGGCATGGACCCCGGCGTGCCTGCGCCGATATCCGCGTGGTGGGCTCGATTGACGACAAAGGCGACCAGCCCACCGGCTACGAAAACGGGCGCGATGATGGTCACGTCCGGCAAATGTGTGCCGCCCAGATAAGGGTCGTTGACGATCGCCATGTCGCCTTCATCCCAGGCGAAACCGCCGACCAAGTCCGCCATCGCGAATGCCATGCTGCCCAGATGCACGGGAATATGCGCAGCCTGTGCGCACAAGGCGCCCTCGGCATCGAAGACCGCGCAGGAGAAATCGAGCCGGTCCCTGATATTCGGCGATAGCGCGGCGTTGCGCAGCACCGCACCCATCTCATCGCACACCGCTTCCAGGCGGCTGACAAACAGACTGAGTTCGATGGCGTTGAGGTCGGCGGTGTTCGGATGTTTAGGGTCCAGTTCGGCATACCCGAAGTATGAGGACTTGCAGATTGTGCAGAATCCCTTGCGACAATCAGCACGAAAAGCGAAGACGCGTTCGCCGTGCGCCTTCACGCAGACTTGTTTGGACCGACTCTCGCCAACGACCAGCGCTCGATG
>JBATTL010000448.1:0-1546 GCA_049670525.1 Thiohalocapsa sp.
CTATCCGCGCGCCCAATGGGCCGCCTGGGGCGTGCAGCGGCCGGGCGGCCCATTGCCCAGCGATGCGCTAAACGCCGCGCTGCTGCTGCCCATGGGGCGCAACGGCCCGGCCTTTCTGGCCTATCCAAACTTCGACGTCTACCTGCAATGGAATCAGTCTCTGGTGTACAGCACGACCGCAGCCTATTTCGCGACACGTCTCGCGGGTGCGCCACGGGCAAACCCCGGCAACCCGGAACCGGGCCTGGACGAGGAGGAGATGAAACTCCTGCAGCAGCGGCTCAGCGAACGCGGTCACGATGTCGGGAAGATCGACGGCATTCTGGGCGCAAAGACCCGGAACGCGGTGCGGAGGGAGCAACAGCGTCTCGCATTGCCCGCCGACGCCTGGCCGACGCCGGAATTGCTGTCGCGTTTGTACTGACCCGCTGTCGCCAGGACAAACCCACTCCCGGGAATCACCCGCTACGACAGCAACGCTATTCCGGCAACAGTGCGAATCGCCTTGACTCGTTACTTGCGCCAGCAATGAGCAGCCGCCGGTGTCTTCTGGCCGACCTGGTTGAGGGTCATAACGCCACAAGGATCGCTGGATTGTGCCACTTTGGGCGCGGCACGCAAGGTGAAGGTCGTCGCGCTCAGATTCTGGACCGTGTGATCGTAGTACTTCGTGGCCCCCTCGGCCGGAGATTCCACAATCGGGAGTGTCACGCCCGCATCGCTATTGGGTGAAACGCAGCTCCGATCTGCTCCCGGATTAAAACATCCCGTTTCCGTATAGATTCGCTGCATGAACTGCGCGTTCTCAAGTAGCGCACGTTGCGCATCCGTACGGCGTGCCTTCTGCACGTGATCGAGATACGACGGGTAGGCAATTGCCGTCAGAATGCCGACAATTGCCACCGTGACCAAGAGCTCGATTAGGGTGACCCCTCTTTTTCTTGCGATCAATTTTTTCAACCTGAGAGACCTTGCGCTAATTTCGGCGAGAACTTGATCACGCATCGAGATGGAACTAACAACGCCGCCATCGCCCAATTTTTTGCAGACACTCGCGAGACGCGAAAACGCAACCATGTTCCGCGCCAATTACCCGACAGCGGGCGTGGGTCGTTAATTGCCCTTGTCGATGATTTGTTTCCAGGACAGCCGACCACTCACGGATGACTTGCCCTCCAGCAAGGTCGCCAAATCCCCACTGCTGCCGCTGATTACCTTGAATTCGGTGCGTTGATCTCGCCCAATGACGGTCGGCGTGGCGGGTATTCCGATTCCTAGCTCCACACCGCTTGGCGGGACCTGATGCGTCTCACCGTCCTCGGTATGTTCAACGAGATCAAGATCCGATATCGCCAAATCCCCATTGACGTCGAACGGCGATCTGGCGAGTCGCGATCCCGTTAGATAGCCGAGTTCCATGACCCAGCCCGTGCCCCCGACAGCGCAGGGATCGACGTCCGGGATCAGAGTTACGAAAACAAACCGCTGGTCGCGGACAATCGGGTTGTAGCCCACCCGTTCACCGGTGGTGGGCAGATCCATGTAC
>JBATTL010000449.1:0-6071 GCA_049670525.1 Thiohalocapsa sp.
AGTTCGAGTTGTAGGCGCCTTCGATCAGCTCGGGGCCGATCTCTTCTTCGAACTGTCCCCAGACGGGCTTCATGACATCAACCCATTGGGCGCGTTCGTCGTCGGTCAGCTCAATGATCTCGGTGCGGCCGGAGTCTGCGATCTTCTGGCGATCCTCAACGGCCTTGTCGCGGGCAACCTGGTTGCCGAACGCCAGCGCCTCCTCCAGCGCCTCCTCCACCTGAGCACGTTGCTCGTCGGACAGGCTCATCCAAAACTCCTTGGACGACACGACCATGTAGTCAAGCAGACCGTGGTTGGACTCCGTGATATAGGGCTGCACCTCGAAGAACTTCTTGGAATAGATGTTCGACCAGGTGTTTTCCTGGCCGTCGATGGCGCGCGTTTGCAGAAGCGTGAAAACCTCGGAGAAGGGTTTCTTCAGAGGCGCGGCATCGACCGCCTCGAACTGCGCCTCAAGGACCTCCGAGGACATAATGCGGAACTTGAGTCCGGAGGCATCCTCGGGCACACGGAGCGGCTTGCTCGATGAGAGCTGTTTCATGCCGTTGTGCAGATAGCCGAGTCCGACGAGGCCCTTAGACTGCAATGAGTCGAGCATGCCCTGGCCCTGCTCGCTCTGTTGGAAGCGGTCCACCGCGTCCAAGTCCTTAAACAAAAAAGGCAGGTCATAGAGCGCGAGGGTATCGGTGTAGCGGCTGAACTTGGACAATGCGGGCGCGGCCATCTGTACGTCGCCGAGCAGCATCGCCTCCAGCACTTTGTCGTCGCCGAAGAGCTGGGAGTTGGGGTAGACCTCGACCAGGACGGTGCCATCGGTCTTCTCCGCCACCAGCTCTTTGAACTTGTTGGCCATCTGGCCCTTCGGTGTGTTCTCCGCAACGACGTGGGAGAATTTGAGCACGACCGGATCATCGGCCAACGCGACAGTTGTCGAAACAATTGCGGTCAGGCCAAGGGCGGCCGCGGATAGGGATCTAAGCATTGTGCCTCCGAAATTGACTTTTGAGTGTACTCGAATCGAATCCGGTCTTACGCCGAACCGACCCAAGCATACTGCAACGGCCATGCCATCGGTGTTCGGACCCGCGGATTGACGACAACCCCGCAGCCCAACTCGATTGGCACTGCTCGTTCCCCGCACGTGCACCGCGGCAGTGGGCGGAGATCCACCCGAACGCATGCCCGCCGGGCGTCGGAATCCCGCCTATTCCAGCTTTGACCGATATACCCGCCGCGTGCGTCGGGAAAAGATCTGGGAGTTGTGCTCCGCGACCCCAGCCCGGATCTGGCGGACAAGTGACGACCCAAGGATGCGGTCAGAGCCAACGGCGATTAGTCTGAGCTGTCCTTGAAGCGATTCTTGTCGAGGCCGTACTTCTGCATCTTGTCGTAGAGTGTCTTGCGCGGCACACCCAGGGCCGCCATCGTCTCCTTGATGCTGCCCTTACTCGCCGCCAAGGCCTGCTCGATGAGTGTCTGCTCGAAGCACTCCACCATATACGGTAGGCCGGCCTTCCCGGCGCTGGCGTCGGCACCGGGCTCGACCGTCAGTAGTTGCTGCAGAATCAATGGGCACTCGCCTCCGAGCAGCACACAGCGCTCCGCTGCGTTGCGCAATTCCCGCACGTTACCGGGCCAATCGTGCGCCATTAAGGCACTCATTTGCTCCGGTGGCGGCGCGGGCACCTCTCGGTCATAGCGGGCTCTGGCAGTGAGCAGGAAATGGTGGAACAGCAACGGAATATCTTCCCGGCGCTGGCGAAGCGGTGGGATCTCGATCGTTACGACGTTGAGGCGGTAGTAAAGGTCTTCCCGAAACCCGCCCCCATCCGCGGCCTGACGCAAATCCACCTTAGTGGCTGCAGCGACGCGGAAGTCCAGCGGGGTGAGTTCGTTCGAGCCGAGCCGCTCCACGGCACGATCCTGCAAGACCCGAAGCAACCGGACTTGGGCTGACATGGGCATACTCTCGATCTCGTCCAGAAACAGCGTTCCGCCATCGGCGTGCTCGAACTTGCCGATGCGCCGGCCCGCGGCGCCCGTGAAGGCGCCGGCCTCGTGGCCGAACAACTCACTCTCGATCATGCTCTCGGGTACCGCACCGCAGTTCACGGCGACGAAGTTGCGGCTTCGCCTGCGACTCTGCTCGTGCAGCATCCGTGCAACCATCTCTTTGCCGGTTCCGGTCTCTCCCAGGATTAAGATATCCGCTTTTGTATCAGCCACTTGGGCAATTGTCGCCCGCAACTGCTGCATGCCCGGCGCGCGGCCGATGAGCCTCGGACCCGGCGTGCTTTGGTCTAGCAGCTCACTGCGCAAACGCCGGTTCTCGAGCGTCAGCGCACGTTTCTCGTTTGCGCGTCTCACCGAGTCCAACAAGCGATCGGCGGCGAAGGGCTTCTCGATGAAATCGTATGCGCCGTCTTGGATCGCTCCGACCGCCATCTGAATGTCACCATGACCGGTGATCAGGATCACCGGTAACTCCGGATCCAATTCGCGTGCGCGCTGCAACAATTGCAATCCGTCCATACCCGGCAGGCGAATATCGCAAACGACGACGCCAAACCAGTCCGTGGAGATTAGCGTCGGAACCTTGTCGGCCGTTGCGAGAGTCTGCACTGAGAAGCCCGCCAACTCGAGCGTCTGGCGGTTGGCAATACGAATGTGCTCCTCGTCGTCGATGAATAAGATAGTTGCGTTTGACATGCCCTGGTGGATAACCCTTGCGCCGGCGCGGCCGATGCTGTTCAACCCGATCTACGCGATTTTTCACAATTCACATGCCAGCCGGCTTCGCCTTGCAATCGCCTTCTGGTGCATGATTTTGCGGCTATCGCCTCATCTTACCGCCAGCGTGTTTCCCTCTCCCGCTAATGTCCTCGCCGAAAGGCAGCTTCAGCCTGCGGGAAGCCGAATCGCGAAATGGGCCCCTCCGAGTGTGCTTTTTCCGGCCTGAAGCGTGCCGTCAAGGTCCTCGATAATGCGTTTCGAAATGGTTAGTCCTAGACCCAATCCCTCGCTGCCCTCCTTGGTCGTAAAGAAGGCATCGAAGATGCGGTCGAGATGCTCGCCAGCGATACCCGGGCCCGTATCCTCGACAGACAGCTCGACCTGCCCATCCAAGGGCTCACCCGTGGGGCCCGCGCTCAGTCGGACTAGCTTTCGAGGCTGTCCCTCGACCGCTTGCAAAGCGTTCCCGAGCAGATTCACAAGGACCTGTTGCACCAGATTCTCATCTCCCCGAAGACGCAAACTGGGCTCGGCACGTTTGATCTCGATGCTTGCTCCGGTACGCCGAATACGCGGTGCCACGACGGCCAGCGCCGTATCGATGACGCCATCCACGGCGACCGGCCCAACCCGTCCGGTGCTCTTGCGAGCGAAAATCTTGAGCTGGGCCGCAATTCGACCCATGCGTTCGATGAGTTCTGAAACCTGTTGCAGGTTCCAGCTCACATCGTCCAGTCGGCCCTTGGCCAGCAGCGCCCGGCCATTGTCGGCGTAAGAGCGGATGGCCGCCATGGGCTGATTGAGCTCATGGTTTATCCCGGCGGACAACTGGCCCAAGGTCGCCAATTTGGCAGCCTGAATCAGCTCATCCTGGGTGTGGCGTAGCTCTTCCTCGGCACGGCGTCGCTCGTCAATCTCGCGGCTGAGGCGCTCGTTGCTTGCGATGAGATCCGCGGTGCGCGCCCGCACGCGCTGCTCCAATTCGTCGTGGGCGCGGCGCAGGGTCTCGCGCGATGCGGAATCGAATCGCGCCCGCTCCTGCTGGCGCTCATGGCGCTGCGACAGCCCCAGCGCCAGCGAAAACAACGCAAGACACAGCGCGCCCACCACGGCGGTAGCCTCCAGCACCCTTTGATTCACCGACGACAGCGGCGTGAGCAGGTGCACGGTCCAGCCAGCGTCCGGCATGATTTGCTGCTGTGCAAGATAGCGAATTGGTTGTACCGACCTGGCTGCGCCGGAATCACGTTTGGTCGTCCAGACCATGAACGGCCCGGGGTCTGCGGCGATTTCAACGGGTAAAGCCGCGAATTCGATACCCGGATAGCGCAGACTCTGGCGCAGACGCTTTCGATCGATCGGAGAAAGCGGCGTTAACGTGCGGAACCGCCATTCCGGGCGGGTGCTGATGAATACCACGCCGTCGGGGTCGGTGACCAGTACCTCGTGATCGAGAGCCTCGAGATGATCCTCCGCGTTGCTCATATCCACCTTCACGACTACCGCGCCGACTGGCACGGCACCATCGCGTATGGGATAGGCGTAATAATAGCCGCGCACGCCGGAAGTGCTGCCGAGAGCGAAATACTGCCCGGCCCCACCCTCCATTGCCTTTTGAAAGTACGGTCGATAGTCGAAGTAGCGCCCGATGAAGGTGCGTTCCGATTGCCAGTTGCTCGCGGCAACGGTCAGACCTTCGCCGTCCATCAGATAGACATCCGACGCGTCGGAGATTTCGGCGATCCTTTCCAAGATGCGATTCAATGCCGCGGTTCGAGCCGCGTCACGCGGGGCCTGCAGCATAGCTCTGAGGCGTCGATCGGTGGCAAGGATTTCAGGTAAATAGTTATATCGGGCAAGCTGCCCAGCGAGGTGGGTGGCATGCAGACTCAATCTGCGCTCGCCGTCCTTACGGAGCTGGCGCAGCTCGGCGCGCTCCACCCAGGCCGCAGCAAGCAAAAGCGCGCCGACCGAGGCCAAGGCGCCAATGCCGGCTACGATCCAGCGACGTCGCAGCAGCGGTGCTTGCCGGGTCAATCCTTCCGACCCGAAGTGGCGGTGGGGTTCGCCGGAATCGCGACCATGCCCAATGGGTGCACGCGCCGACGGCATATCCTCGATTGTGCTCATGATGTCGCGATGAAGAAACGCATCGAAGCCGACGCCGGATAGCCGGTCCTATTGTCCCCGCGAGTCGCCTCCGCGAGGTTGCGAGTAACCGCACTATGCTAAAGCAGTCCATCGGGTCGGCGCCAATTCATGCCGAAAACTCAGCGAAGCCCGGCTGACCCCTGGGCTGACCCCGGGCTGACCTCAGCCACGCGGTGTGGTCCTACAGGGCGGCTGTTACACTCAGGCTTGGCACCACTAGAAAACGGCCGCAGAGGAGAACCGCCATGACTATTTGGGTAGTTGCCGCCGACAACAGCCGCGCCAGATTCTTTAGCGCCGCGAAGGCGCGCAGTCCATTGCAGGAAACGCGCGATTTGGTCGACCCAAGAGCTCGCCTGCATGAAGGCGATCTTGTGACCGATCGAGGCGGGCGCGACGGGCGCGCCGGTAGCCCGATCCATGGTGTGGACAGCGACAGCAGCGCGAAGGATGAAGGCGCCGACAGGTTTGCACAGCAGATCTGCATGGAACTCGATTCAGCCCGTGTCGAGGGCGAATTCCAAAAGCTCTACATCGTCGCAGCGCCGGCCCTGCTGGGTCTGCTGCGCAAACATCAGACGGGGCCGCTGCGTGCGCTCGTGGCGGGAGAGATCGACAAGAACCTCGCCGGACATGGCACAAACGCCATTCGCGGGCATCTGCCCGATTACCTATAGCCCCGATTACCTATGGCGCGGCAAAACGGCCGAGTCTGACTCGTCCTCGACGGAAGCGCCAAGAACACACCTTGCATCTGGCCGATGCGTTTCAGGACGTACCTCAACGAAGACCGAGCTGCGCGGCGAGCGCCTCCAACGGCTCACCGGGTAGCCCAACCAGGGCCACCCCCGCATCAGGTGCTGGCATGATAAGCGTGTCGTATTGTCGCCCTTGGGCGAACCCGCTGCTATCGACTTCGCCCTGTGGCATCACCAGCGCGGTGACGGGCCCCCGCTGACCATCCATGACGAGGTGGGCGCCCATGCTTCGACGGATCAGACAACGGCCGGCATAGCGCACCGGAGTGTTTCTGTTGAGAGAAATCGCGTGTCCCGCGCCCAAGCTCTGCAGAAGCAATAGCACCGCGGCCGTCGAAAGCGGGGGGCCATCCTCCTCCTGCAGCAGCCAGGGCTCGTTTCGTACGTGCTCGACAGCTATCTCAGTCAAATCAGCCCGCGCATCGA
>JBATTL010000450.1:0-2274 GCA_049670525.1 Thiohalocapsa sp.
CGATGCCTTCCGCATAGGAGCTAACCCCGGTGCTGTGCATACGACCGCGGCGTGAGCCGATGCCGCCCCAAACCTTGCGCAGGGTCCAGTCGTCGAACAGGTCCCGGTCCAGGTGGATCTGATAGTAAGGAGGGGTCACTCCATAGAACGGAAAATATCGTACGCTAAGCCCGGCCGGCGTCAGTGCGCCCAGTTCTCCGTCGCAAGCCCTGGAACCCGCCCAAACTCCCGTAGGTTGTTGCTCACCAGGATCAACTCGGAAGCCAGAGCGTGTGCTGAGATCCATAGGTCGTTGGCGCCGATCGGTGTGCCGGCGCGCTCCAGCTCGGCACGGATGCGGGCATAGTGGTGCGGGCTCTCGTCCGGCAGCGACAACACGGGAACAAGCTCGACGAACCGCCGTAACCGTTCTTTGGTCGGTTGCGGGTGCTGGCTCTTTTCGGCTCCGAGCAGCAACTCACCGTAGGTGATCATCGACATTCCAACCTCGCCAGGCCGCAGGCTTTCGAATCGCCCTGCCACCTCTGGCGGACGCCGCTTCGCAATGTAGATGCAGATGTTGGTGTCGAGGAGATAGCGCACGGGCATCACAGGGCTTCGCGCGTCTCGGGGGGCGGGTCCTGCCGTTCGTCGGCGAAGAAGTCGTCGGGCATGGAGGCCAATAGGTCGAATGCCTCGCGTAGGTTCGGCCGCTTCTTACGCAGGATCACCTCGTCGCCTCGGCGCAGGATCTCGACCTCGTCGACATCAAACTGAAAACCATCCGGTAGCCGCACGCTTTGAGAGATGCCGCTACGATCAATTTTGGTAGTGGTCATGGGCTGAAAATCTCCATGCGGGCTGCGCAAGCGTAGACCTATGACGCGCCCGTTGCCTGTTGTTGAATCCCGAGTACGCGCTCGCCATGCTCGCGCAGCTCGCCGCTCGGGCCGACATAGCGGTACAGCGTCGAACGTGTGACGCCGAGCTCCTGGCAGAGTTCGCTGACTTTGGTGTCGCGATTCTGCATCGCCACCTGGGCGAGCCGAACCTGCGTCTTGCTCAGATCGAATCGCCTTCCTCCCTTGCGACCGCGGGCTCGCGCTGCAGCAAGCCCTGCTTTGGTCCGCTCACGGATTAGCTCGCGTTCGAACTCCGCCAGGGCGGCAAAGATGCCGAACACCAGCTTTCCGCTGGCTGTTGTGGTATCGATCTCGGCGCCCTGACCGGCAAGCACCTTGAAGCCGATGCCTCGCTCGGCCAGGTCCTGTGCCGTGTTGACCAGGTGACGCAGATCACGGCCCAAGCGGTCGAGCTTCCAGACGACCAGAACGTCGCCGGCGCGTAATGCCTTCAGACAAGCCATCAACCCTGGGCGATCTTCGCGCTTGCCGGAGGCTTCGTCTTGATAAATCTGTTCCGGCGTTATGCCAGTGGCAAGCAAGGCATCGCGTTGGAGGTCGAGAACCTGACTGCCATCAGCCTTCGAGACCCGGGCATATCCGATCAGCATGGGTGCTTCATAAACGTTCGTTTGAGCGACGGGGGATAGCGCACTGCCGGATGCTCGAAAAGCGTTGCTTATCCCGTCTCAAATTCTTCGCTTATTATAGGTTGTTCCGGACAGAATATGTCACGGTTCACTGTATGCCCCGCCGAACAATCCTATCCACGTCTCAGCGCGCGGTCTTCGAGACCTTGCCGACGGACCAAGCGGAACTCGCCAAGCACTACCTGCTCAGCGACGATGACTTGGAGTTGGTGCAGGCACGTCGCCGCGAAGAGAATCGACTCGGCTTTGCCGTGCAGCTCTGTCTGACGCGATATCCTGGTCGGCTTCTGCGCGTCAACGAGCAGCCGCCGCGGTTGCTGCTGGCGTTCATCGCCGATCAGGTCGGCGCCGATGCGGATGCCTTCGACGTCTACGCGAAACGTGCCGAGACGCGCCGCGAACATGCCCTATTGCTGCTTGAGCGGTTCGAGCTGACGACGTTCAAGAGCGACCACCTGCGTGAGTTGGTGCATTGGCTCGTGCCGATCGCCCTCGACAATCCGAAGGGCGACCTGTTGGTCGGCGCCGTGCTCAACGAGCTGCGCCGGCGCCGTATCCTACATCCGGACCTAATCGTGATCGAGCGGCTGGTCGCCGCGGCCCTGGGACGCGCCGACCGGCGTGTTCTCGCTCAGATCAACGGACACCTGAGCGGGCACCAACGCCATGTGCTCGACGGCTGGTTGGTTCCGGAGCCGGACAAGCGGCAGAGCCGTTTTTCCTGTATTCGCCAGCCCGTCGGT
>JBATTL010000451.1:0-17490 GCA_049670525.1 Thiohalocapsa sp.
GAACCGCGATGCGGTTCGCGCGCAGCTCCGGCTCTTCCGCCATGACCATGACTTCGTCGAAGAACCGGTCCACGTCCTTGCGCAATCCTGCCAAGGTCCGCAGCACTGAGTCGTAGTCGTTTGCTCGCAGCAGAGGGGCGATTTCGGCGCCGAGTGCCTCGATGCGCTGTGCGAGGCGTTGTTCCGCGGGTTCGACCAGTTGTTCGGCGCGAATGCCCCTATCGCTTTGGTTTTCTCCGGACTTTCTGAGGATGTTCCGGATACGCTTGTTCGCGGCAGCCAATGCTTCGGCGGCGTCGAGCTCTCGGAATGCGGCAACGGCCGCGACTCGTCGTTCGATGTCGCTTGGGACAGAAGATCCGGCGGCAAGTACCGCGTCGATAAGATCGCCTCCGATTCCCCGCTCCGCGAAATAGCCAGGCAGCCGATCGGTGATATAGGTGTAAACGGCATCCATTGTGCCAGCGGCGTCGACGCCGCTGCCGCGATATGCATCCGCCGCTTGCTCGAGGAGGATCTTCAGGTCGAGCGGCAGCGGGGTTTCGATCAGAATCCGCATCACGCCGATTGCAGCACGCCGCAAACCGTAGGGGTCCTTGACGCCTGTTGGTCGCTGACCGATGGCGAAAATGCCGATCAAGGTGTCGAGCTTGTCCGCGAGAGCGAGGACCCGACCGCATGCCGATGACGGCAGACGATCACCGGCGTGGCGGGGCAGATACTGCTCTTCCATCGCGGCAACGACACAGGCGTCCTCGCCGTCGTGCTGCGCGTAATAGCGCCCCATGGTGCCCTGTAGACTCGCGAATTCGCCGACCATCAGGGTCACCAGATCGCACTTGCCGATTAGCGCGGCTCGCTCCGCCAGCGCCTGGTCGTAACCAAGCTGTTCCGCGATACCCACGGCCAAGGTGCTAACACGTTTGGCCTTATCCCAGACGCTTCCCAACTGGCGCTCGAAAACGACGCGGCTGAGCGCTGACTGGCGATCTGCGAGGCTTCTCTTGCGGTCCTGCTCCCAGAAGAACATCGCATCCGAAAATCGTGGCCGAATGACCCGTTCGTTGCCGGCACGAACGACGTCTGGATCCCGGCTCTCGATATTGCTAACGGTGATGAAATACGGTCGCAATGCGGTTTGCCGGTCGAAAACGGGGAAGTACTTCTGGTTCTTTTGCATGGTCTCGACCAGTGCCTCGGGCGGCACCTCAAGGAATCGATCCTCGAATTGCCCGAGCAGCGCAATCGGCCACTCACAGAGGGAGGCCACCTCATCAAGGAGATCCTCTGGGATGTGGACTTCCCCGCCCACCGATGCCGCAAGCTCGGTGGCCTGATCTCTGATTCGATCCCGCCTCGCGGCTAGGCTAGGTTCGACGTGCGCGGCGCGCATAGCCTCTGCGTATACGTGTGGAGCGTCGATCGCGACGGGTCCCGGATGGTGGAAGCGGTGGCCCCGTGAGCTGCTGCCGATCTCGACACCGAGAACCCGACCCTGCACTAATTCGGTGCCGAATCTCACACAGACCCAATGCAGTGGACGCACGAATTCCTCATCACCATCACCCCAACGCATGCGCCTTGGAATAGGCAGCCGAGCGAGCGAGTTCGTGATCAGGCGAGGCAACAGGTTCGTCGCCCGTTGCCCCTCTACCTGTTGGCGGTGCACGAGCCAAGTACCCTTGGCGGTCTCGTCCCGATCCAGATCGCCGACTTCAACCCCGCACGACCGCGCGAAACCCAAAGCGGCCTTGGTTGGCTCCCCGTTTCCATCGAAGGCCGCTGCCAGCGCCGGTCCGCGGCGAAGATTGTCTTGGTCCGGCTGACGGATAGCGACGCCTCGTATCAAAAGGGCCAACCGGCGAGGACTGGCATAGGTGGTTGTCTCTCCATGGCTAAGATTGTGTTCGGCGAGTTGGTTCGACAACGCGATGGCAAAGGCCTCCGAGAGCCGCTTCAAAGCTGTTGGCGGCAACTCCTCGGTGCCAATCTCGACCAGAAGTTCGTCATTTTGCTCCACGCGCTGACCCTCAGTGGTTCTGCAACATCGGAAAGCCGAGCTGTTCCCGGCTGGCGTAGTAGACCTCGGCCACGGCTCGGGCCAGGGTGCGCACGCGAAGGATGAAGCGTTGTCGCTCGGTGACCGAGATCGCGCCCCGAGCGTCGAGTAGGTTGAACAGATGGGATGCCTTCAGTATCTGCTCGTAGGCCGGGAGCGGTAGGTGCTTCTGCACGAGCATGCTGCTCTGACGTTCACACTGGTCGAACTGCGTGAAGAGCGCGTCCACATCCGCCAGCTCGAAATTGTAGGCTGACTGTTCGCGCTCGTTCTGAAGATAGACGTCGCCGTAGGTCACAGGGCCCGCGGGCGTTTGGCTCCAGATGAGGTCGAACACGCTCTCCACGCCCTGAAGATACATACCGATGCGCTCGAGTCCGTAAGTGATTTCGCCGGTCACCGGACGGCACTCAAGCCCTCCGACCTGCTGAAAGTAGGTGAACTGTGTCACCTCCATGCCATTCAGCCAGACCTCCCAACCAAGTCCCCAGGCCCCAAGGGTCGGCGATTCCCAGTTGTCCTCGACAAAACGAATATCGTGCACTAGCGGATCGATGCCGAGCATCCGAAGCGAGTCGAGATAGAGTTCCTGAATCTCCAGCGGAGACGGCTTCAGCACGACCTGATACTGGTAATAATGTTGCAATCGATTCGGATTCTCGCCATAGCGGCCGTCCGTTGGTCGCCTCGACGGTTGCACGTAGGCCGCGCTCCAGGGCTCCGGCCCGATGGCTCGCAGAAAGGTTGCCGGATGAAAGGTTCCGGCGCCGACCTCCATATCGTATGGCTGCATGACGACACAACCGCGATCCGCCCAGAATTGTTGAAGTCGAATGATCAGATCCTGAAAGCTCAGGGGATGCGTGGGGTGTGATGACAAAACGAGCACCAGCGGAGGCGTACAAACCCCCTATTCTATCGGCATTAAGTGATTCGCGACCAGTTACGGCTTGAACCATGAACCAGGTGACGTTGGCGGCATGCCCTATAATCCAGGGCGCGGGGTGCTTGTCCCGGTGCCGTCTCAAATGCCCCAAGTCAGAAGATCTGGCGGACTTGTGATGGCCGACGAGACTCGGCGTCAATACGCATGCGCGTTTTCGAGCGCATCGCCGCGCCGCTCGCCATCAAGCACCAACTGACACGGGATACGCAAGTGGACGAAATGACGCGACAAGAGCGCGCGCGCGCGGTGACCCGCGCTACTGCGGTCGGTGCTCTCGCAAATATTATCCTGTCCGCCGTGAAGATCGTGGCCGGCTGGTTTGGCCACTCGCACGCGCTAATCGCCGACGGCGTGCACTCACTATCCGACTTGGCCTCCGATGCCTTGGTTTGGACCGCCGGCCGCAAGGCCGCCCAGGCACCCGATGAACAGCACCCTTATGGCCATGGTCGTTACGAGACAATGGCCACGCTGGCGCTTGGCGTGCTTCTGGTTCTTGTGGCGATCGGTATCGGTTGGGATGCCACCCACCGGTTGTTCTCGCCGGAAGCGTTATTGCGGCCGGAACCCATAACGCTCTATGCGGCGCTCGCCTCGATCGCGGTGAAGGAGTGGTTGTATTGGTACACGCTCGCCTATGCCAAGCGCGTCGGGTCGGACATGTTGCGCGCCAATGCGTGGCATCATCGCAGCGATGCGATTTCCTCCATTGTTGTCTTGATCGGTATCGCGGGTACCCTAGCGGGTTTGCCCTATCTCGATGCCGTGGCGTCTGTTGTCGTCGCCGTGATGATTGCCAAAATTGCGTGGGAGCTCGGCTGGGATGCAACCCGAGAGCTCGTCGACACAGGTCTCGATGCCGGGCGTCTAGACGCGATGCGCCGCACCATTTTTGATGTTGGCGGCGTACGGGATATCCACATGTTGCGCACGCGGACCCTTGGGGGCGTCGCTTCCGCGGACGTGCACGTGCTCGTGGATCCGTTCATCAGTGTTTCCGAGGGGCACCTCATCAGTGTCATGGTAGAGCAGAAGCTCAAGCGTGAAATCGCTGAGATCGGCGACGTTGTCGTCCATATCGATCCAGAAGACGATGATTCTGCGCCGCCGACCATGAATTTGCCCAGTCGTCGCGGCGTCTTGGAACGACTCGATGAGCTCTGGTCCGACATCCCGGAGTTCGCAAGCCGAAAACGCGTGCTCCTGCACTATCTGAATGGACGGATCGAAGTAGACCTGTTCCTGCCACTCAATTCCGCCTCAGGAGCGGGTGCGCACCCCGAGGCCCTACGCGATCGTTTGCGGTCCAGCCTCGCTTCGGATCCGGTTTTCTCCGACGTCAATCTCTATTTCGGCTAGCGCATGATTGTGGTGCACGTCGTTCGGCAGACGCTCTATTTTGGTGCGCTTCAGTGCTCCAACACTCGCGGGATCTTGGTGCGCCACGACATTCCTGGCTCGCCACGCCGACGGAAGCTCGGTACGTACTGGGTTCAGATGAGAGCCGCCGATGACGCTACTGCCCGGATCGCCGAGAACCGCCGCGCGCGCCGGCGATTCCACAATGCGGGTCAAATGGTTAAAGGCGGGTGTCTCGCGCGCGGAACCGTTCGGGCGGCACCGTCCTATTGCGGTACCGTGGTAACGACCTCCCGATTCCAGTGTCGCGCGGAACGGATCGGCAGGACGACAGCATCCCAACTGGCCCGATCTCAAGTGGCACGATAAATGCTTATTGACGCACGGCATCGCACGGCATCGCGTTTCGGCAGCAGAACCGCGTCAGTCATCCATAAGACCCGCCGCACACCGACTTCACCATTCGCTGACCACAAATCCACTGATCAATATCAGGAGAAAATCTCTATGTCCGCCAACGTCATGAAGATGATCAAAGAGCAGGAAGTCAAGTTTGTCGACTTGCGCTTCACCGACACGCGAGGCAAGGAACAGCACGTGTCGCTGCCTGCCGCGATGATCGACGATGCCATGTTCCAGGACGGTAAGATGTTCGACGGCTCATCCATCGCCGGTTGGAAGGGTATCGAAGCCTCGGACATGGTACTCATGCCGGAGGCCGACACCGCAGTGATGGATCCATTCACGGATGAAAATACCCTCAACATCCGTTGCGATATCCTAGAGCCTGCGACCATGCAGGGCTACGAGCGCGACCCGCGATCCGTCGCAAAACGCGCCGAGGCCTACCTAAAATCCACAGGCGTCGCCGATACCGCGTTCTTCGGTCCCGAGCCAGAGTTCTTTATCCTTGACGACGTGCGTTGGGGCGCCGATATGAGCGGCGCCTTCTACAAAGTAGACTCTGACGAGGCCGATTGGAACTCCGAGCGGGTGTTCGAAGACGGAAACATGGGGCATCGCCCAGGCATTAAGGGCGGCTACTTTCCGGTACCGCCGGTCGACTCGTTGAACGATTTGCGTGCCTCCATGTGTCTGGCGATGGAGGAGATGGGTGTATCAGTCGAGGTGCACCACCACGAGGTCGCCACGGCCGGACAGTGCGAGATCGGCACGCGTTATGACACGCTGGTCAGACGCGCCGATATGAATCAGATTCTGAAGTATTGCGTGCACAACGTCGCCCACGCCTACGGAAAGACCGCTACCTTCATGCCCAAGCCGTTGGTTGGTGACAACGGCAACGGTATGCACGTGCATCAATCACTCGGTAAGGACGGGCAGAACATCTTCGCAGGCGACAAGTACGGCGGCCTCTCAGAGACCGCGCTTTACTACATCGGCGGCATCATCAAGCACGCCCGGGCGCTGAATGCTTTCACCAACGCCTCCACCAACTCCTACAAGCGCCTGGTGCCAGGCTTCGAGGCACCTGTGATGCTGGCCTACTCCGCCCGCAACCGCTCAGCGTCAGTGCGCATCCCTCACGACGCAAATCCGAAGGCGACGCGCATCGAGGTTCGCTTCCCGGACTCTATGGGCAACCCGTATTTGTCGTTTGCGGGGATGATGATGGCCGGCCTCGACGGCATCCAGAACAAGATTCATCCGGGCGACGCAATGGACAAGGACCTTTACGATCTGCCGCCAGAGGAAGAAAAGGCCATCCCGCAGGTCTGTTACTCTCTGGACCAGGCCCTCGACGCACTGGATAAGGATCGTGAATTCCTCAACGCTGGCGGCGTCTTTACCGACGACGTCATCGACAGCTATATCGCGCTTAAGATGCAGGAGGTCACGCAGTTGCGGATGACCACACATCCTATCGAGTTTGATATGTATTACAGCCTTTGATCACCGTCACCGGCGGTTGAGATCTGGCGCGCCCCTTATTGGGGCGTTTTGCGTTGCGCCGGTGCGCGCCCGCGCCTATCCATGGCCGGCCGCTTGTCTGGTCGGTGGTATTCCTGGTCGCGCCGTCGGTGAATAGGCCGGCCCCGATTCCTCTCGCGCTTGTTGAAGGTCGGTTGGAATCCCGTGCCGACCGTTTCCTGTGCGTCCGGAAATCGGGATAGAACCATGCAGCGACTCACAATCATCCTATTGGTTCTTTCGTCGATCGTGACGGCTGAAGTCTACAAGTCCGTGGGGCCGGACGGCCGACCCGTTTTTACCGATAGGCCAATCCAAAACGCGATCAAACTTGAGCTACCCGTCGGTGCCGAGCCGGAGCAAACAAAGCCCATCGGAGAACCAGATTCTTACGTCGAACATGGTTATCTCGGGCCCTACACGGCCTTCGAGATCGCGGACCCGGACGATGACACCACTTTGCGCAATGATGACCGGGAGATTCAGGTCTCGTTGTTGTTGTCCCCGCCATTGATCGAAGGACACCGGCTTCGCGTCGATGTCGACGGGGTGAGCGCCGAAGGCGATCTCGGCAAGGGCACGCAGGTGCGCCTCAATGGTCTGGCCCTTGGCAGCCATCGCATTCAGGCGATGGTCGAGGATGACAGCGGTGCGGTGGTTGCTGCCACGCCGCTGATCAACGTCCATATCCGTCCCGCGCTACCCTAAGCCCCGTTACCCTGATCCTCTCTGGTTTAGCCCGCCCGAAATCCGCTGCTACCTGCCATAGGGGTCGGGCAGTTGCAGGCTCGCTATCCGTCCGCGTTGGTGCAAACCCGCACAAATTGGGTGCAGAGAATCGCCACCGCAAGCTTGGCTGCGCCGATAGTCGTCGCGCCCGGAGCATTTCGGGCACCGTCCGCCGGAGCCCATGCTGGCTCGACTCTTGCATGCGGCTAAGGTGCTAACGCGCGATCGCCGGTAAAGCGGCGAAGCAACGACAATTTACTCGTCAACAGCGTCGCCAAAGGGCGCGGATGCATTTCAGTCGATGGACGAAAAGCACAGTGCGAGCAATCAGCCGGAGGCGTCCATTCTTGGAAACCTCAATACGGCCGTGTTGCTGTTCGGCGATGATCTGCGGCTGAGCTATATCAACCCGGCTGGTGAGTTGTTGCTTGCGGTCAGTGCGAATGCCGTATTGGGGAGGCGTGCGGGGGATTTGGTGCCCTGCCCGGCCGAACCCGTCGAACAGCGGCTGCGCGAGGCATTGATGACCCGCCGACCCTTCACTGAACGTGAGATCGAGATGCAGCGTCCGGATGGACAGCTAATTCGGGTCAACTGCACAGTCCTGCCCATCCATCATGCTGAGTCTGACTGCGATCTGTTGATGGAAATGCATCAGGTAGACCGGCAGATCCGCATCACCCGAGAAGAACATCTGATTTCCCAGCACCAGGCCACACAGGCGTTACTGAAGGGGCTGGCCCATGAGATAAAGAATCCACTCGGTGGCCTGAGAGGTGCGGCACAGTTACTTGAACGCGAATTACCCCATCGAGACCTGCGCGAATATACGCGCATCATCATCGACGAGGCAGACAGACTCCAGGTCTTGCTCAATCGGATGCTCGGGCCGAATCAACTGCCCCACCTCAGCGAGGTGAACATCCACCACGTCATCGAACACGTCCGCGGACTCCTGCGTGCTGAGTTTCCCGGGGGCCCGGAGATCGTGCGCGATTACGATCCGAGCATCCCGGATTTCAGGGCCGACTCAGATCGACTGATCCAGGCGCTATTGAACATTGCCCGAAACGGTGCGCATGCGGCGGGAGGTCAGGGTGAACTGATCCTGCGGACGCGCGTGCTGCGGCAGTTCACCATCGGAAATACGCTCTACCGGCTCGTTTTGCGCATAGAGATCGAAGACACCGGCCCAGGGATACCAGATGCGCTGATGGATCGCATTTTCTTTCCAATGGTCTCCGGGCGCTCTGGGGGCACCGGTCTCGGGCTGGCCATTGCTCAGGAACTCATCAATCAACACGGAGGACTGATCGAATGCGAGAGCAGGCCGGGCAAGACCAAATTCTTCGTCTATCTGCCGTTGGAGACCGACGATGACTAATATGCCGAGGGTATGGGTCATTGATGATGATCGATCCATCCGCTGGGTGCTCGAACGCGCGCTGCGACAGGCAAACATGGATGTCACAACCTTCTCAAACGGCGTTGGGATTATGGATGCGTTGCACCGAGAACGGCCTGACGTCATCCTGACGGACATCCGCATGCCGGGTATTGACGGCTTGGATCTGTTGCAGCAAATCAACGCCCGCCATCCGAGTCTCCCAGTCATCATCATGACCGCGCATTCGGATCTGGATAGCGCCGTCTCCGCGTTTCACGGTGGCGCGTTCGAGTATTTGCCGAAGCCTTTCGATCTGGACGATGCCGTGGATCAGGTGCATCGCGCTTGCCGGCACCAACAGGAGGCGAATGCGGAGCCAGTCCCGCTGGAGCACAGCCCCGATATCATTGGTGAGGCACCATCGATGCAGGAGGTGTTTCGTGCCATTGGACGGCTCGCACGCTCGAGCATCACGGTGCTGATCAATGGGGAATCCGGAACGGGCAAAGAGTTGGTTGCCCACGCACTGCATCGCCACAGTCCACGTTCCGGAGCACCGTTTATCGCGCTCAACATGGCGGCGATTCCGCGGGATTTGATGGAGTCGGAGTTGTTCGGCCACGAACGCGGGGCCTTCACCGGTGCTCAAAACCGACGCGAAGGGCGGTTCGAGCAAGCCGATGGCGGCACGCTGTTTTTGGACGAAATCGGCGATATGCCTGCGGAGTTGCAGACTCGTCTGCTGCGCGTGCTCGCGGATGGCGAGTTCTACCGGGTTGGCGGTCTGTCACCCATCAAGGTTGACGTGCGTATTATCGCCGCGACACATCAGGATTTGCAGGAGCATGTCCGACAGGGTCGCTTTCGGGAGGACTTGTTCCATCGCCTCAACGTGATTCGCATCCATCTGCCGTCCCTGCGTGAGCGGCGGGAGGATATCGGCCTATTGCTGAGGCACTTTCTGGGTCAGGCCGCGATGGAGCTCGGGTGCGAACCCAAGCTCTTGGCCGATGACGCGCTCGATCAATTGGAGCGCCTTGACTGGCCAGGCAATGTACGTCAGCTGGAGAATACCGCGCGCTGGCTCACGGTGATGGCATCGACAAAGGAGATCCATGTTGGTGATCTGCCGCCGGACCTCAACACGTCGGAGCAAAGCAGCCAGGACGATGAACAATGGGAGGTCGCGCTGCGCACTTGGACCCGACGTCGGCTTCGCCAAGGAGACAGCGCGATCCTGGAGTCCGCCCTCCCCGCCTTTGAACAGATCCTGATCCATGCGGCACTGGAACATACGGGCGACCGCCGACAGGAGGCAGCCAAGCTGCTCGGATGGGGCCGCAATACGCTAACGCGGAAGATCAAGGAACTGGGGATGGATTTTAATCCGCCTCCGGCGACAGAGGATGACGTCAGCGCAGCATGAATCAGCGCCGAGAATCGATCTACACGGTTTCGGTGCCCTGGCCCACTGAATTCAACGACCGTCGCCCCAAACCAATCGTCACTGGGCGCCCGCTGTTGCGCGGGGTCCGCAACACAAGGAGCCCGGACAACTTCGATGGAACATAGCAGCATTCAACTCTCGGGCTCCCAGATCGAACAAATCAGTCTGGACGCGGGACGTCTGCGCGTCTCTTTCTCGAGAGCCTATATCGTCAAGACAATGACCGGTTCTGTTGAAAAGACGCTCTGGTGGCAGGCAGGCGCTCTTGTCTTAGAGGGTGCGGAGGCAGAACGCCCCTTGCCAAGCACACCGGCCATTTGCGATGGCGGAGACGTGGAAGACAACGTCTACATCTACCGAGACATGATCCCGGTTCCCCTCGATAGTCGCGGGTACACAGGCTGCGACCTCGGATTGCGGAATACCGACGAGCGAATCGTTGCAAAGGGTGAAACGATGCGGTTGGAATTGGCGGGTTCTCCAAAATACATCCGCCATTTCGGCGACTGAGCAGCGGCATCACGGATCCGGGGCGGGGATTCGCGCTGTTCGCCGATCAATACTGACGCTATTTGTCCACGGAATCCAAAAAACCCAATTCCTCGCGGACGCGGGTCTTGTCTCTTGTTGGCGCCGTTTGATTGAACCGGCTTACGGCGCCGTTGCCTCAGTTTTCAGCCGCGCGATGAGCCGACGATTTCGTGCGCGAGGTCGACGACACGGTTGGCCATGTCCATGTATTCTTGGCGATAGTCGGCCAGCAGACCGTCTTTGGATGCCCAGTAGTCCTTTCCCGTGACACCGTGCTCGTGCTCGTGCTCGATGAACTGTGTTTGCATCTCGAGCATTTTCTCGATCAGCTCTTGCTTTTCTTTCTTCAACGCAGCGATGTCACTCATCTTCGTCTCCCCAGCAGGGTCGGTTTTTCTGAAAACTGGTCGGCCACACAGGTATATGCCGAAATCTTAATATACCATGTGGCGTCGATAGGGGGTCAAGTAGCCCAAACTGGGTATAGCAGGGAGCCAACAAGGGCGGCATGTTCAGCGTCATACTCTACCAGCCGGAGATTCCGCCCAACACCGGGAATATCATCCGGCTGTGCGCCAACACCGGTGCGTCGCTGCACCTCGTCGAGCCCATCGGGTTTGTGCTTGACGATGCGAAGCTGCGCCGGGCCGGGTTGGACTACCATGAGTACGCCCGAGTTCAGCTGCATCGCTCCCTGAAGGATGCGCTCTCGGCGGTTGCACCGCGTCGATTGTTTGCGCTCAGTACCCGCGGAGGAAGCATCTATGCGGAGGCGGATTTCGCCGCGGGCGACGCCTTCCTGTTCGGGCCGGAGACGCGCGGCCTGCCCCAGGCCAGTCTCGACGGGCTCGCCCCCGCTCAGCGGCTACGAATCCCGATGCGGCCCGGCAATCGAAGTTTGAACTTGTCAAACGCGGTCGCGACGGTCCTGTTCGAGGCATGGCGCCAATCAGGGTTTCAGGGCGCCGAGGCGCGGACATAGGATCCCCCCGCCAAGCGTTCGATTCTTAAGACATACGGTCGAGCTCTGCCTTCCCGACGCGATTGAGCAGCAGATGCGTGGCGATCTCCGGCCTGCGCCCTTCATAGAGGACCGCGTGGACCTGTTCGGAGATGGGCATCTCAACACCATGTCGGGCGGCGATCGCCTTGACTGCAAGCGCCGTGACGACACCCTCTACCTCTTGACCGATGGCGGCCACGGCTTGTTCAGCAGGCTCGCCACGGGCCAGCGCGATTCCCAAGCGGCGGTTGCGCGACTGATCGTCGGTGCAGGTCAGCACGAGATCGCCGAGGCCGGCCAAACCCATGAATGTTTCCCGTCTCGCTCCGAGCGCTGTCCCGAGCCGGATCAGCTCGGCGAGACCACGCGTGATCAGGGCCGCCCTTGTATTGGCGCCGAAACCGAGCCCATCGGCTATGCCGGTTGCGATTGCCAACACGTTCTTCGCCGCGCCACCCACCTGAACGCCGATGAGATCGTCGTGCGTGTAGGCGCGGAATCGCTCGCCGTGCACCAGCGCCGCAAGCCGTGCGGAGAAGCTGGGGCGCGATGCCGCCACGGTGACAGCCGTTGGAAGCCCCCGTGCCACCTCGGCGGCAAAACTTGGACCCGAGAGCACACCAAGGTCGCGCTGACCGGTGACGTCCCGTGCGACTTCATGCAGGAGCCTGCCGGTGCCTGGCTCGAAACCCTTCGTGGCCCAGGCGATGCCAAGGTCGCTTGGCAGCAGGGGCGCCATCTGCGCTAGAACCTTGGAGAAGAACTGGCTGGGGACGACGACCAATACGCCGGTCGCGTCCGCCAACGCGCCGCGGAGGTCTGCTATGGGTTCCAGGCCGGGTGGAAGCAGGGCACCGGGCAGGAAAACCCGGTTTTCCTTATCCCGCCGCAGCAATGCGATGTGCTCGGGCTCGTGCCCCCAGAGTCGGACGCGATGGCCGTTGCTGCAGAGCAGAATTGCGAGCGCCGTTCCCCAAGAGCCGGCCCCCAATACCGCGATGCGTTCGCCAGACGGGTTCGACCGGGAGTGGCTCGTCGAGAGCGCGCTCAATGCGGCTTTTCTGCACCACCAGCCTTAGCCTGTTCGGCCAGCTTTTGTGCGTAGATGTTGTCGAAGTTGATGTGTTGCAGCACCAAGTGCGGGAAGCCGCCCTTGGCGACCAGGTCCGTGACGGCTTGGCGTGCGTAGGGGAACAGGATGCTCGGACAATAAACGTAGAACAGTGGACCTTCCTCCTGCTGCCCGAATCCTGCCGTGGTGACGATTCCGGCTTGCTGTACCTCGATCAGATAGGCTGTCTTGTCGCCGACCTTGGCCGAGACCGTCACGGTCAACAGGACTTCGCGTGTGTCGTCCGCGAGTGAATTCACCTTGACATCAAGATGCAAGGAAGTCTCGGGTTTCCACTCGCCGCGAAAGATGTCAGGCGCATTGGGGGATTCAAAAGACAGGTCCTTGACATAGACGCTGCGCAGCATGAACTGCCGCTCCGTGTTTTCTCCGGCGGCGGTCTGCTGTTTTTCTTCTGCCATGGCTTGTTGATTCTCCGTGTCGAGGCGTTGGATCGGGTCGCCGATGCTTGATCGGTCGTCGGTGTCGCGGCTCGGCTGTGGAGCCGGCCGCTTATCGCTTCTTGCGTGTCAAAGGCAGATTTGCGCTTTCCCAAGCGAGAATACCGCCCTTGAGGTTGTAGACTTCCGGGAAGCCGGACTTCCGCAACAGATGACAGGCGGCACTGGATTGGGAACCGGACCGACAGGTGACGACTACCGGTTTCTCCTTGAACTTGCTCAGGGCCGCGGTCTGATTTTTGAATCCATTCATCGGGATATTCACCGCATTAATGATATGGCCCTTAGCGAAATCCGCGGCAGGCCGAACGTCGACGACAGTCGCGTCCTTCTGGTTGATCAGGTTGGTGGCGCCGGTCGGATCGATTGAACCTTTATCGCCGACCAACAGGTTGTAGGTCAGAAGCCCGAGGATCACCCCGAGGGCCGCAAACAGGATCCAATGGTTGCCGACGAATTCGATGAGTTGGGCCTGCATCGCAAATGCTCGTGTGCGTTAGGTTTGTCGGTGGCGCTGGCGCAGCTCGGCCGCTGCCGTTTTCGGAAGGGCGCAAGTATATCGATTGGCGCCACGCAAAGCAGCGTCAGCCAATGGCGTGCGAATGTCAGCAAACGGCGAAACACGCGAATCCCGCAGCAACTGATGCGCCGGAGGCGCAATTTGCAACGGCGCCATACCAACAGCGTCATACAGGGAGTGCGTCATGGACGCGGGCAGATCGCCAGCGCGCGCGAAGACGCTTAGTGCTCGGAAACCGTGGGCGGTTTCAACGAGCCGCTAGCGGCCGTGATGACAAAAGACTTCACGCATCATGCCGATGAGCTGCAAGGTGCGCGAGTCGCCGACCCGGTAATAAACGCGGTTCGCGTCCTTGCGTGAGGCCAGGATACCTTTGTCGCGCAGGATTGCGAGATGCTGGGAGATGTTACTCTGCGAGGTTCCAACGTGCTCGACGATATCCTGAACGCTGACCTCGTTGTCGCCGAGGGTACAGAGGATCTTGAGCCGGAGCGGGTGAGACATCGCTTTCAACGAACGCGAGGCACGCTCGATGTCGGCGTCGTCCGCAAACAATTCGACCTGTGCGTCAGATTCGTTCAGCACGGGCCTGTCCAACGTTTTCATTTCTCCGGCCATTTATCGATTTTATATCATTTCATCACCATACGATAATAAACTTTTTGCCGTCTTACTCGGAAGTCGGTCGCCGATTCTTCCCGCGTCTCCAAATCCATGCATGAATCACCCAGGTAACGACCCGCTTCCGCTGAGCACAACGTGGCCCGAATGACGCAACCCCGACTCGATTTCGAGCGCGCGGAATCGGCCGAGTGCGAGCGCCGCGCATCCGCCCCGCGGATGCCGGACCGATTGAGAAGCAAGACGACGCCACGGTATGCCGCGGGGGTCCTTTGTGCGTTTTGTTGGGTTGCGTTGTCGCCGCTCCGGGTCGATTTCGCGCTGGCCGGAGATCTCGCCAAGCCGATGTCGACGCCAGATGTCGCGTCCCGTGCGGATTCGGGCGCCCATTTTATCGGCGGTCAGATCCCAGGCGGCGGTCAGATCCCAGGCACAGGGCTCGAGTCCGAGATGGCGGACCGCTCTCGTCAACTAAACAGTATCGAAGATCGCCTTGCCCGGCTCCAGCAGGAGCTGGATGACCGGGAGCAGCATCGCGACGCGCTCTATGCCGAACTCGAGCGCAACGAGCGCGACATCGCGGCTCTGGCATTGGCGGGCCGGCAGTTGAAGAAAATGGTCGAACAACAGCGACGCGTCGTGCGCGAACTCGGTGATCGCCTCGCTCAGACACGGCAGGATCTCGTAACGTCGCGCGAGGATCTCGCTGCGCTGCTACGCTCGGCCCATGCGATGGGCCGTGGCGATCGGCTACGCATGTTACTCAACCGTGAGGATCTGGCGCGGGTTGGGCGGGTTTTCGGCTACTATCGGTGCATCGGGCGTGAGCGCTCAGCACATCTCGATGCCGTCCGAAGGCTTGCCGCCGCGCTGCAGGAACTACGGGGAGAAGCGGAAGGTGAGGCGCAGCGGCTGCAGCGGCTTGCGGAGCGTCAGGCGGAGACCCAATTGCGCCTTGAGACGGCCCAGGTCGCCCGCTCTGCTATCGTGGCCGACCTGGAAGCGAATATTGCGGCGGGCCAAGGCGAGGTCGTCTCGCTGAATGCCGACGCTGTCGCGTTGCGACGACTGATCGAGCATTTGCGCCGACGGGTACAAATTGCCGCCGAGATCGAAGTCAACCAGGAGGCGATTGCCAGTCGTAAAGGCAAACTTGCCTGGCCAATCGAAGGGGCGCGACTTCAGACACGGTTCAATCGGTCCGATGGCCAAAATGAGCTTCATGCCGACGGCGTACTGATCGCCGCGGACGAAGGTAGTGAAGTGCGTTCTGTACATCATGGCCGCGTCGTCTACGCCGACTGGCTGAGGGGATTCGGCTTGTTGCTGGTGATCGACCACGGAGACGGCTATATGACGCTCTATGGCCACAACCAGACGCTGCTTACGGAAGTCGGCGAATGGATCGGTACCGGCGAGGTCATCGCGTTGACCGGCGCGAGCGGCGGCAGCGGCAGCCAGGGGCTATACTTTGCGCTCCGTTTCCAGGGCAAGCCGCTCGATCCTGAGCGATGGTGCGGCCGTGGATGACTCCGCCGCTGCGTCGATTTCCGCCGGAACACTGAACCAACCAGAGCGTCTAACGATCTTCGCCCGCAGCGCCCTGCGATCGACCCAATACCCACCAGGATGTCGTGATTCGATGCCAGAGACAAAGACGATCACCCGCTTGTGCTTGCTTTTCCCGATCGCCGCGCTTGCGTCGGCGATG
Source organism: Thiohalocapsa sp. (assembly GCA_049670525.1). GTDB lineage: Bacteria > Pseudomonadota > Gammaproteobacteria > Chromatiales > Chromatiaceae > Thiohalocapsa. The sequence continues at coordinate 15,818 of JBATTL010000451.1, forward strand.
CCAGTAGCTTGGGCCGAAGAACCCCTCGCGCCGGCGGCGCCAGCGGTCATGCCATACCAACCCGCTGCGCCCGTGGCACCGCCTGAGCCTGGTTTTCTCGAACGCGCACCGGCTGCACCCGGAAGCGGCAGCCGCTTGGATGATGGTGAACCTGAAACCATCGAAACCGATAGGTCCGCGCCGTCCGTTAGTGATGCGCCTTCGACTAAACCCAACGAGCTGCCAGCGGCTTCGCCCGATGCCCCGGAGCCGGCCACAGAGGAATTCGGTGCGGAACAGTATCCCCACGGCGGTGCCATCGCCGAGGACACCGAAAAACCCTCTGAAAACGTCCCGCTGGACGATCTGCGAATTTTTGCGGAGGTTTTCGGTCGTATCAAAAGTGACTACGTCGAGCAAGTCGATGATCGCAAACTGCTCGCCAGTGCCATCAAGGGCATGCTCGGTGGCCTCGACCCGCATTCCGCGTATCTCGACCCGGAGGAGTACCGTGAACTGCAGGTTGGGACCACCGGTGAGTTTGGAGGGCTCGGTATCGAGGTCGGCATGGAGGACGGCTTCGTCAAGGTCATTGCGCCGATCGATGACACACCGGCACAGCGCGCGGGTATGGAGGCTGGCGACCTGATTGTGCGTATCGACGGCAAGCCGATCAAAGGCTTGGGCCTGAATGACGCGGTAAAGCTCATGCGCGGAAAGCCCGGGACAAGCATTGAGCTGACCGTGGTGCGGGAGGGCGAAGGCAGTCCGCTAACGATGACGATTGAGCGTGACGTCATCAAAGTGGCGAGCGTCAAGAGTCGAACCCTCGAACCGGGCTATGGCTATCTGCGCGTGGCGAGCTTCCAGGCCCGCACCACTGACGACCTGCTCAAGGCTGTCGCGGAGCTCAAGGGTGAGAACAAGGATGGCCTCCAGGGTGTTGTGCTCGATCTCCGCAACAATCCCGGCGGCGTACTCAACGCGGCGGTGGGTGTCAGCGATGCGTTTTTGGATCAGGGTTTGATCGTGTATACGAAGGGCCGGATCGACGACTCGAAATTGGAGTTCAGGGCGGGCCCCGACGACATCCTGGATGGTGCGCCAATGATCGTATTGGTCAACGGTGGGAGTGCTTCGGCGTCGGAAATTGTCGCCGGAGCACTACAGGACCAGTCACGTGCCATCGTCATGGGTGGCAAGACCTTCGGGAAAGGCTCCGTCCAGACCATCGTGCCCATCAATGAGCGCACCGCCCTGAAGCTCACCACAGCCCGTTACTACACGCCGTTGGGCCGCTCTATCCAGGCCCATGGCATCGAGCCGGACATCGAGCTGGAGCGCGGCAGCGTGACATTGGCCGACGAGTCCGGTATCGAGCCACTCAAGGAGGCCGATCTGATGCGCCATCTCGACGACGGCACGGACAAGACATCCCCCGGCGCCGACTTGGACGCCGACGATGCGTCGTTGGCGGCCGAGGACTATCAGCTGTCCGAGGCATTGAATGTGCTCAAGGGGCTGAGTCTCTATGCTAAGGCCGCTAAGACCCGCTGATGCGCGAATGACCGGAGACTGCAATGCCGCGTGTGCTTGTTCCACTCGCCCAAGGCTGCGAAGAGCTTGAGGCCGTCACTGTTATCGATTTGCTGCGGCGGGCTGACATCGAGGTCGTCACCGCGAGTCTCGATGCT
>JBATTL010000452.1:0-1950 GCA_049670525.1 Thiohalocapsa sp.
CCGTCCCAGGCAATCGCGACGAGGTGGACGCCTACCTCGGTCAGCTCAACCGGCAGGTTGCAACGGTCGGCACCCGCGCCGACGGCGAGGTGTTGTTCTGCGGCTATCGCCAGTTCGACGACGACGAGCGCCGGGTGATCAGCCAGCAGTTCCGCGACATCTGCCAGGCACTGACGCCCATCGCCGAATGGTTGGTGCTGGTACAGGAGGCGGCGGCCCAAGACGCGCCGCTGACCGAGGGCGCGCCGTTGCGTCTGAATGAGCTGCAGACCGTCATCGAAGACACCCCGGCCCTGCGCGAGCAATTGGCCCGCATCAGCCACTATCGGCTGTTCGGCTCCACCAGCCCAACGGTCGACACACAGGTCAATCTGGTCTTCAAGCGACTCTGCGAGCTGGGCTATCTGATCCGCCCCAACCCGGACAAACAGATCTATCTGGCCACGGGCAAGCTGGATTATCTCTACGAGGTGATCCGCTTCATCGACGAGGCCGAGGGGCTCGGCCTGGAGGCCCAGGCCGAACTCGCGAGCCAAGGCCAGTTGCTATGAGCGGCACGCTGCGACAGTCCGGGGTACGCTTTCTGCGCCAGCTCGGACGCCAGGCCGAGCCCATCATGGACGCCTACCTGGCCGGCTCGGTCGCGGACGACGCGCTGGAGCCCGGCGTGCAGGAGCGTCTGGTCAAGGACGGCATCCTCTATCGCCCCGAGCCCGGCGCGGACCTGCACCTGCGCCGCGTCGTTCGGGCGCTGCTCGAAGAGGCCCTGCGTGATGAGCGCAACCGCCAGATCGACGCCAACACCGGCTCAGCGCTGGCCAGCTTCAAGACGCTGGCCGACCACTACAAAGAGGCCCACCATCAGGGCGACTACGCCGCCGCCGAGGTCTATCTGGCCGACCTGAGAGAGCACGTCTACGCCTTCGGCGAGACCCTGCAACACAGCATCCGCGTGCTCTGGAGTCGCATCAACAACGAGTTCGGCTATGTCGGCACGCTCAATGCCAAGATCCGCGAGAACGAGCTGGCCCAGTCTCAGGTCAGCGAACTGCTCGGCGGACTGGAGCTGGTCAGTTTCCAAGCGCTGGCCGAGACCGCCGGCGATCTTCGCGAACTGCGCCATCTGCTGGTGACCAACCTGCAACGCACACTGAGCGCCTGCACCCAGGAGCTGAGTATCGTGCAGGGACGACTGCTCGAACTGCTGGGCCGCTTCCGCGAGATCCGCGGGCGCACCCGGCTGCTCAAGGGCTGGCTGCTGCACATGGATCAGCACCCGGACTATGAGGTCGGACCGCATGCCGCCGCCAGATCGGTGCCGCAGTTGTTCAACCAGGCCGCACCGGTGCTGGCCCCGGCGAGCCCGGACATCCACGACCCAACCCTGGAACCCGAGCTGCTAGCCCTATTGGCCCCGATCCGCGCCCAGCAGACGCAGGACCGACCCGCCCAGTCCCTGGGCGACGCGCCCGAACTGACGCTGCACACACCGGACGCCTTCGAGGTACGGCCCAGCGCGATCCGCATGGCGGTGGACGCCTATTTCTGCCAAGTCATCGACAGCGGCCAGGCGATCTCTGCGCTCGACTACCATCAGCAGGAGACCCTGCCCTGGGACACCGAAAGCTGGCTATATCAGGTGATCGGTGGCTACGATGGCCTGCCGGAGGTGCAGAAGCATCACTTCGAGCTGGACATGCTCGGCGAGCCGCATCCGCTCTACAGCGGCAACTTCATCATTCGCGACCTGCGGCTATGGCTGGCCTGAGCAAGCGGCACATGCAGGCGGTGCACCGTCTGCTACGCGAGGGTCTGGACAGCGTGGCGCGCTCGCCGACCTGGGATGAGATTCAGCAGGCCTTCGAGCTGGGCGAGACCCGCCGCCAGCGACTGCACTTCAGCGCCGAGCACCGCCGACTCCTGCGCGAGCAGGCCCGGCTGGCCTGGGGC
>JBATTL010000453.1:0-1774 GCA_049670525.1 Thiohalocapsa sp.
GCGGTACGCCGAGCAGCCCATGCAGTCCTCGCTCACGTCGCAGAAACCGCTCACGGCGATATTGGTCACCTCGACTGGCTGAGAGAAGGCGCTGACATTTCCCCCGAGTGGGTCAGACACGAATGCTTGGTCAAACGCCGTGATGAAGAAGTACCCGGTTTCACCCGGTCCGAGACCCACGTCGGCCGCACTGATGGTGATGTCGCGGCTTCCTTGATTCACGGTTCTGATCGGGCCCGGACTCTTTGGGTCAGTCGGAGGGGTTGCAGTTTCCGAGAAGTAAGCCCCCCAAGCCTGGAGGAAATTATCTGGCGGGTCAGGCTCGCTCCACCTGATCGTGAAGCTCGACTGGCGCTGAGGTGTTGTATCGACCTGCGGCGTGTTGGGGTTCTCGACGTCGATGTAGAACGGCGCGACGCCGAAGTTCTCAGGGCCTACGGTCTGGGATCCTGGAGCGATGCGAAACGCGAAAATCTGGTAGAGAGTGCCCGTGAGGCCGGAGCTCTCACAGCTGACGATGTCCGTTGTGCCAGATTGGGCATCGAGGAGGTCCTGGAGCGTGAGGTCACCGATGATCCGGTCGTTAGCGATCACGCGCGGGTTACCGGCAATCTCGCCGCAGTCTCCGCGAGTTTCGACACGGATGTCGCTCTCGTTGCAGTTCGCTCCGTCGACGCCGACCCATAGCCAGGCGCTCTCCTGGATTCCTTGGTCCTGAAGTTGGAGCTGGAACGTGGTCGTTGCAGGGTCTTCTTTTTGAACGGTCGAGAACGCTGCGTCACCACCACCGCCGCCTCCTGCACCGGCTAGGCCGCCAGCACCACCGTCACCGCCGGTTCCACCCGAGCCGCCATCACCGACGTTGCCCCCAGAGCCACCGTCACCTCCGGTTCCACCCGAGCCGCCGCCCCCGCCCTCGAGCCCACAGTCTACGCGGTTGAAGTAGCGCCTGGTGCTCGAGTCCGCGAAGTCGCTGTCATCGTTGATAGAGAAAATGATGTCTGAGGCTTGCGCCTGCAATACCGAAGTCGGCGCGTGAAACGCGATGACGCACGCGGCCAATAAGAGAAAGCGCTTCATCATAGTGTCATTCAAGTGCAATCCCCGGGCCAACGCTCCTGCCTCGAAAGCCTTGTGTTTTCGCGACCTGCGAGGACAATCTGGCACCATCCCGCCTCGTTCTACGCTAGGCGCTGACATTTCGTCACTTTAATAGAACGTTCTCGGCGATCTGAACGGCGTTGAGGGCTGCACCCTTCCGGAGGTTGTCGGAAACCACCCACATCTGGATGCCGCCAGGATTGCCGACGTCATCGCGGATTCGGCCGACGTAGACTGGGTCTTCGCCCGCCGCGTCGACTGGCTGTGGGTAGAGGCCATGTTGGAGGTCGTCGATGACCACGACCCCTTCCGCCTTGGAGAGGAGCTCCCGGGCTCGGGCGCCGGTGAGTGGTTCGTGGGTCTCGACCGTGACCGCCTCGCTGTGCGCGGTGACGACCGGCACGCGGACCGCCGTCGGCGAGACGGCGATGGTGGAGTCGTCGAAGATCTTTTGGGTCTCGGCGACCATCTTCAGCTCTTCTTCTTGGTAACCGGTGTCTGGATCGGGCTTCCAATGCATCAGAAGATTGCGGCTCAACTGGCCAGAAAGCTTTTCTTTTTCGACTTCGGCGCCGCGGCCCGTCGCAGCTTCCTGCGCCTCGAACGCTGCCACGGCCTGGGCCCCCGCGCCGCTGATCGCTTGGTAGGTGGCGACGACCACGCGCTTGAGGCG
>JBATTL010000454.1:0-6399 GCA_049670525.1 Thiohalocapsa sp.
CCCATGTGCACGCCAGCGAGCAGTTCACAGCAACAGCGGCAGCAGTTGCATAGAAAGGAAGGGCGCTCGCGGATGTTGTCAGTGATATGTGTCAGACCCAGGTCACGGGCGCGATCCAGAATGGCAAGCATCTCCGCGGCGCTGCGCTGCTCGGCCATACCGCGCCGAACCAGAAAGCGGGCTCCCTCCCCCAACACCATGCAGATGTCCTCCGCCGGTGCGCCCTGCTGACAGGACTTTCCCTCGTGGGCCTTCTTGTGTCTGCAGAAACACATGGTCACCGCGTGATAATCCGCATCACGGATGATTTGCCGTGCATCTTCCCAAGGGGTGACGCGGGACTGGACCGGAATCTTGTCCTCGTAGACCAAGGCCCGCGTCAAAGGCCATCGGTTGCCGAAGAACTCGCCGGCCTGGCCGTCCTTACCCTGCTCGCGCAGATACTCGGACATCAGTCGTGCCAACTCGGCCTGGGGAAGGTCGGCGCGCGCCCGCATGAAGCTGAATTCCAGAAAACCGATCAGCCCCGGCACCAGCAGGTAGTAAGTCTGATCGCCGTAGGGCAGATCCATGACCAGTCCTTTGTTGGCCATGGACTCAAGGATACCGTCCAGCTCCGACGCGGGGATCCCGGTGATCCGAACCAGCTCTTCCATTGTGGCCTCGGTCAGCGGAAAGCGTGCAGCAACCTGCGCTTCCCGCTCATCGAACAGCAGTCGGAGGATTTCACGCAAGCGCGGACTGTCGACGAGACCGACCGGGTAACGATTGAGCCGGTCAATCAGCGGAATCAGCGACGATTTGCTACTGAGCAGGTGTCCCATGACGGGGCTCCATCGATTGAGGGATCAGCGCGCCTACCAATATCCCAAACATGCTACGGGTGGTTGGTCGGACTCGCCTTGACCTGTGCCATGATTCAGCACGTGCCGAGTCCGCGGAATCGGAGAAGCTGCTCGTATGATCGTCGCCGCGACAAAGCTGAGCAAGACGCGAGGACTAACCAAGCCAAGGCCGAACCGACGGACCGGAATGCCGGATCGAGGTCATCAAGTCGCGGCTCAAGCCGGTTTGGCGGCTTGCCCCGATTCTGCCGCTCTTCGCACCTCCTGCCCAGGTACGAACCGCAGCACCAGTGCCAGCATGGCTGGCATGAAGGTCAGCGTGACGAGGGTCGAGAACAGGAGACCGAATAAGACGATGGCGCCGAGGCCCCGATAGAGCTCTGTGCCGGCGCCGGGATTGAAGACCAACGGGGACAGGCCAGCCACGGTCGTGACCATCGACATCATGATCGGTCGCAGACGGATCTGGACGGCGTCGGTGATCGCATCAACGACCGCTAGACGCCTGACGCGCAGGTTCGCAATGGCACGCTCGACGATCAGTATCGGGTTGTTGACGACGGTGCCGATTAGCACCAGAAAGCCGAGCATGGTGATCATGTCAAACGGCTGGCTGATGGGGTACAGGCCGATCTTGTCCAGGTGCGCGCCGCCCAGGTTCAGTAATGCGAGACCTGCAATGCCGCCGCTGATGCCGATGGGTACGCTGGTCATGATCAGTAGCGGCCAACCCCAGTGGCTGAAAACGGCCACCATCAACAGGTAGGCGATCAAAAGGGCGACGGCAAAGTTGCCCGCCAGTGCGTCGCGGGTTGCCTCCAAGCGGTCACTGGCGCCACTCAGAGTCAGCTTGATCTGCTCGGGCAACTCGCCGCTGGTCTTCATGCCAGTTAGGATCTGGTCACGCACCAGCTGAACCCCCTCCTCCAACGGCACCTCCTTGGGGGGGATGATGCTCATGGTGACGGTCCGGTCACCGTCGACACGACGGATGGTCTCGGTATTGACCGTCTCGACCAACCGCGCCACCGCGGACAGCGGAACGATGCCCCCGCTCGGCGAGTACAGCATCAGCCGCTCCAGATCCTGGGGCCGTTCGATGTTTCCGGCGGTGCTGTACAGGTAGATATCGATCTCGTCGTCGTCCAGGAAGAACTCGTCGACAAAGGATCCATCCGAGTAGGCCCAGACGGTGTAGCCGAGATCGCCGGGATTGATGCCGAGTTCGGCGGCGCGCTCCCAATCCGGTCTCACCTCCAGCATGGGTTGACCCAGGACCAGACTCGAAGGTTCGGATTTGACCCGTGGATTGTCGAAGATCGTCTTCGCCTTCGCCTGTACCTTTGCACCGGCCTCGAACAGCGTCGCCAGGTCTGGCCCGCTGATCTCGATATTGATCGAGCGGGTGCCACCAAAGTTGCTGGAGAAGATCGAACCGCGGCTGGAAAAACTGAACAGACCGGGGAGCTGGCTGGTCTTTTCCGTGGCTACCGTCATCAGGGCCTCGGTCTGCAACCGGTCGGTGGCCTCACGCACAACGAACACCCGGCTTTGGCTGGCGAAGCCGATGGTGAAATTGAGCGCAGGCACATCGCTGTCGCCAGCGGCGAACAGCGCCGGATCCTGACCGACGGCCGGAAAAAACTCGGCATCCACCTGACGGAACGCATCGCGCATCATGTCGATGTTGTAGCCCGGCGGCGCGAACATCAGCGTGAAGATTTTCGACTCCTCGCCCTCCGGCAGGTACTCCGCATCCGGAGTCAGCAAACCAACGATGGCGCCGGCACCGGCCAGCACCAGCAAGATGACCAGCAACGGGCGCAGCAAGCCTTGCGAGATCCAATGCACCGCCTTCAGTACGGCTCGGCCGAAGCTGGCGCCAATGCGAGAGAGCAAAGGCTCGCGCCGACCCGCCGGCGGGAGCTTGAGGAAACGCCCAGCAGCGGCAGGCACGAGCGTGATCGCGATCAGCATCGACATCAGGATGGACGCGGAGATGGCAACGGCGATATCCGAATACAGCTGGCCGGCCTCCTGTTCGATGAAAATCACCGGTAGGAAGACCGCCACCGTGGTGAGCGTTGAGGCCAGCACTGCCGGCCAGACCTCGCTCACACCATCCAGTGCGGCCTGCATGCGGGCCTTACCTTTCGCCATGTGCCGATAGATGTTCTCCAGAACGACAATGTTGTTGTCCAGCGTCATGCCGATCGCAAAGGCGACACCCGCCAGGGAGATCACATTGATGGTGCGCCCGCTGATCATCAGGCCAAGAAAGGCGGCAATGGTGCAGATGGGTATTCCGATGGCACCGATCAGGGTTGCCGGCAATGAACGCAGGAACAGGAACAGCACGAGCACGGCAAGCACGGCACCAATAGCCAGGTTGCGCTGCACAACACGCACGGCATCGGTCACGTAGACGACATCGTCGGCGGTTCGGACCAGTTTCAAGCCCTTGGGGATCAGGCTGTCGCGATTGAGTTCCTCAACGGTTGCGAGCATGTCGCGTTTGATCTGGATCACATTGCTGCCGATCTGACGGCTGACAGCAAAGGCCAGGACCGGCTTGCCCTCGGAATAGGCATAGCTGCGGACCTCTGCATAGCCAAGTTCGGCATGGCCCACATCGCGCAGCCGGATAAAGGCGCCGTCACGCTCGGCGATGACCAGGTCTTCGAGTTCCTCAGGGCTGTCGAAGCGGCCGATGGTGCGCAGCAGATAGCGCCGCTTGCCGCTGTCCAGATCGCCGCCCGAGACATCCCGGTTGCGAGCGCGGATCGCGTCACGCAAGTCCGTCAGTCTGATGCCGCGCTCCGCCAGGCGTACGGGGTCGACATGAATCTTCAACTGGCGCTCGGCGCCGCCGCGCACCCCGACGCTGGAGACACCCGGGACGCGCTCCATCGGCGTCTGCACATACTCTTCGACCCAGTCACGAAGCGCGACGATCTGTTCCTCGGTGAATGCGCCGCTCTCCGGCATCAACCGAAAGTACATGAAGGAATTCGATGAGAACGCCTCGGCGCGGATACTGGGCTGATCGACATTCTCCGGATAACCGGGCACCTGCGACAGGGCGTTGTTGACGTTGAGGAGGGCCTCCCCCAACGGAACCGAGAATGGAAACTCCAATTCGATATCGGCGCTACCCGTCTTTGCCGTGGAGACCATGCGCTCAAGCCCGGGGATGCGTCCCAGATACTTCTCCTGCTCGACGACGATCTCCTTTTCCACATCCTGGGGCGCGGCCCCAGGCCACTTGGTGCTCACTGTCACGATCCGCGCATCCAGGTCGGGGATCATCTGAACCGGCACCTGGAATATGGACAACAACCCGAAAAGGGTCAGGATCAACACCGCGACGGTGAGGATGACCGGACGTTCGATGGCAAACTTAAACACGTGTCACGCAGGTCTCGTCAGGCGGGATAAACGCGGCGCCGCGACTTCGTCCGAGCTGCTCGCCAGTGATGGGGGGAAGATCAGGACGGAAATCGCCTCAGTCGCCACCCGATCCGCGATAGGCGACACTGCCGTCTCGCGGCGAAACCGTCTGACCCGGCCGCAGCCGTTCATTGCCGAGCAAGACCACCTGATCGCCGACATCGAGCTCGCCGGGCAAGACTTCCAGACGGTCGCCGCGGGCGCGGCCTATCTCGACGGAAACCGGATAGGCGTTCGGAACGCCGTCATCAAGCCGCACGCGCCAGACCTCGCGGCTGCCGTCACTCTTGGCGATGACAGCATCCCGCGGCACGGTCAGGGTTTCACTGAGCCCGCCGGCGAGGTCCACACGGACACGCGCGGACATTCCGGGCGCCACCAAGCCGTCGCGGTTGTCCAGATCGATCAGCACCGGAAAGCTGCGGGTACGGTTGTCGCCGCTGGGGACCCGAGCGAGTATCTCGCCGACGAACTCCCGCTCGGGCAGAGCATCAAAGCGCAGCGTTGCCGTGGCGCCAGGAACGACGCGGGCATAGTCGCGCTGCGGAAGCGTCGTGCGGATTCGAACCCGACCCAGAGCCAGCAACTCCACGGCCGCCTCATCGCGCTTTGCCCATTCCCCGACCTCAACATGTTTGGCCGTGACCAAACCGGCAAAAGGCGCTTCCAGCGTATGGCGTTCGACAACTTCACGTGCAAGTGCCAGGGAGGCGCGCTCCCCGCTCAGCGCGGCGGCCGTCATGTCCACGTTGGCAATCGCGGACTGAGTCTCGGTCTCCGACGCATGACGACCCTTCTTCAGCGACAGGAGCTCATCGCGAATACGGACCGCATCCGCATGACGCGCCTCGGCCCCGCTCGCCCTCGCAGCGGCGGATTCCGTCTCCAACTCGGCGATACGGGCATCCAGACGAAGTATCGGCGAGCCCGCGTCAACCGCCACACCCTCGTCGACGAACAGCTCGGTGACCAACCCATCGACGCGCGGAGACAGCGCAGCCCGCCGGGGAGCCTCCGCGGTACCGGAAAGCACAACCTGATCGCGCAAGACCTCGCTCGCGACTTCGGCCAAGGTGACCGGACTGAGCACCTCGTCGGCGAACACGGATGCGGCACAAAAAATCAGTGCACAGTCGCCCAGCGAAAACACACACCATCGTCTGCTATTCATGATTCACTCTTTCGCAGCCTGGACGCCCGACGAAATCGTTGCGTCCCCTGCGGGCTCACATAGTGATGCCGACGCGAAATCGCCAGGTAGGAGGGGTCGGCCGCGAACGACAGGAGCAACCGACAGTCGTCGACTAGGCGCTTTTCGGTGAAAAGCAAGTCGGACAGAATCGCGACGGTGGCGTCACCGGGCTCGGCATCGCGGACGCGCTTTGCATTCGCGTCAGCCGTTCACGGACGGTAACGACACGGCAAAAAGAGTAAGAATGGGGAAAACTGGCGTGCATGCATTGAATGGCAAGCAGCACCTGGCGCGCATCGCACCCCTATGCTCGAACCAATTCGCGGAGGGTACGGTTCTCGTGTTCAGGTCGATCGAGAAGGCCACGGATTCATGGCAGAGGCGGGAGCTGCTCTATTCGCCCGTCGGCGGGTTCAAGGTCATTTGGATCGGGATTGTCTGCGCGCTACCGCCAAGTGAAGGAGGCCCAGCATGACGAGAGGGATAGTCGCCGGAACCGGTAACGGAGGCGGAGGACTTGAATCGGGAGTGGCGCTGACATAGTCAATCAAACCTTCAAGACCCGCTACGTCAGCCGTGAGGAAGAGCGTGACCGAGTTCAATTTTTCGAAATCAACGGTACCCGTGAAGTCGGCGAACGGCAAAAACGCGTCACCGGCAGTACCGGCTGAGAGCAGCAGCGTCGGATCAAACACGGAGCTACCGCCATCCGGATCCGCGACCTCGAATCCAAGCCCGAGCTGCTGGGAGATCGGCGCCGCAAAGCGGATCGTAAACCCGTCGTTGGTACCCCCTTCGGTGATATCGAATGCCCCGTTTGGACCCGATCCTAGTCCGAGTCCATCGCCGTCCCAGATGATAGAAAACGCGCTGGTGACACCGATAGGGTTATCGGAGTTATCGACACTCAGC
>JBATTL010000455.1:0-4406 GCA_049670525.1 Thiohalocapsa sp.
GTATCCCCCTGGCGCAGCCTGACGGATCCGCGCAGCGCCAGCCCCGCCGAGTGCTGGGGATTGGCCGCAAGCACCGCGTCGGCCTGCGTGAGCGCCTCGTCGGCATTGTTGCCGGCGAGCAGCAGCATGCCGAGCTTGACGCGCGCCTCCAGGTTGTCCGGTGTCAGCTCGACAGTCTTCGCGTAGCGCGCGTACGCGCTGCGCCACTCCTGTTTCTGCTCGTCGATCTGCGCGAGCATGAACCAGGCCTCGGCGTCCTGGGGGTCGATCTGCAGCACATTCTTGAACTCGAGCTGCGCCTTGACCAGGTTGCCCTGGTCGTAGAGCGTCATGCCGCGCTGCATGTACTGCTTTGCGCTCTCTTCCTTACCGCATGACGCCGCCATCAGGGTCGCCGCGGCCAGGAGGCCAACCTTGAGCCAAGAATACAAGCTCATACGCGTTAAATCCGTTCGTTCAGAGCAACGTCTATTAGTTGTGCGTGCGCCAGTCCCCCGGATCAGGTGGTTGCGCATCTGCTTATATCGGCGCTCGACCGTCAGCGGCAGCAATAGAGACGCTCGGGACTCTCACGGCACGTCAGTCAGCATAAGGGAATAACGGCATAGGCCCTGGGGTCCGCACGGCTGCCACCGAGAGCGAGATCGCATCTGATGAACCCGCTCTTTCCCTTGCAATGATTCGACCTGATGTTAGCACAGAGCTCGACCCCGGAAGCCGCGACCAGATCACACGAAATAATGCTGGCTATTGTGGCAAACGCGCGGCGGGGGAGCGCTTGGCCGCCGCATTGCCCAGGTTGCCCACGCCTGCTGGGTGCCTCGATCTCTGGATTAACGGCTGAGACTGCCCAAGGTGCATCCCACCCAAATGACGCGTTGTTCGCTTTGTTTTCGGGGATCTTCATCGGTCGCACCCTTTTCATCAATCGCGGACGTCCAGTACCCGATAGTAGCTGTGGCGGCCGGGCAGCACGAGACGCAGCGGCGCGATTCCCGGTTTCAGAAAACCGCCCGCCGGCCGATACGGACCGAGCGGCCCGTCCGCGGCCTGCAGCTCGTAGCTACCCGGCCTCAGTGCATAGGTCGTCAGAATCCATCGCTCCTGGCCCTGGCCCTGGCCCTGGCCCTGGGCGCTAAGCCTGTAGCCGCCGAAGGGCCGCGCCAAGGGCTCGCCAATGAAGACCCCCTGCCCCGGCATCTGCACGCTCTTCCAATAGGACTCGATCAGGGTCGCGCCGGCCACGTAGGCGGCCATCTGCACGACCGGATTGGGGAACTTCCCCAACAGGTTGCAAGGCTCGACCACGGCACCGTAACTGCCAGTGGCGCCCGCCTCCAGCCAACGTAGACTGCTCATCTGGCGGCTGCCGATGAGCTGTCCGCCGCTCGACGTCAGATGATCGGCAACGGCGCCGGGCCTGAACCTATTGGTCTCGATCTTCGGAACCCGTGCAAGACCGGTAAAGTAGAACAGCACATCGGGCTTACCCTCGATGGCGTCTGCATCAATTCGTTCGATCCGGATGGCATCGCCGAGAATCTCAACGGCCCTGCCGAAGCTCCGCGCACGCACGCTGCGCGCCTCGTCACTGGTTTTGACCAGATACGCCGTTCCCGGCGGACGGCTGTTGTCGGACGCGATTCCGCGGTCGATCAGCGTCTTGACCGCGGCGAAATCCGCGCCGGCCAAGGCCATGGTTGGCCGCCAGCCGAAATCGGTATGCGGTTGGTCGCTGTCGGACGCGAAATAGGGACTCGGCCGCGTCAGCTCGCAGCCATCGGCGCAAAAGGCTTCGTCGTAGCCGGCCGCGAAGGCGGTGGTGATGGACATACAGCCAACCCGATAGGGCATGGTCCAGGCCAGTGCATAGGCTTGGACGCCACCCGGCGTCGCCGCCACCGTCTGCTCATACAGCTGTTTGAACTCGTCGGCATCGAGGATGGGCCGTCCTGGCGCAAACCGAAGATGAACGAGGTTCTCGGGCGGAATCCCGCGTTTGGCGACGTAGTAGCGTGCGATACGTCGGCTCTTCGCATCGAGGTCGTTGACGACAACCGCGAGCTGGCGCGACATCAGTGCCTGCCGCGGCAGCAAGACGCTGGGCGGCTGAAGCTCAAGTTGGTTTGCGGGTTGGCCCGGCTGGTCCGCGCTGTGTCCCGTTGGGGCCGAGGCCAGCGAAAGGATAGCCAGAACGCAAAGCATCGGCACTCGAAACGAGCTTGGGCGCATCGCGCTATCGCACAGGGTCGGTCGTCGAGCAAAGTCCCGACGCTTGCCTATTACAGAACGCGATGCTCCAGTTCGCGCTCGGGTTGCCGGATATTGGTTTGCCGGATAACGCTTGCGCCAAGACAAACTCCTGATAACGGCGGCCTGGAAATAAAGTGAACGATGCTCGGTGGACTGCTGTTCGCGGCTCAGGGTCGCGCTAGCCAAGTCTCTTGTCATCTCGAGCGCGTCCTGTGCGTGACATGACGGCCGGCGATTCTCCCATCCAACGGATTTGCTCGCGATTCGCGCGGTTCGCTTCGCAAATTGCGATGAAAAATGCGAATCATACTGGGTCAGGCGTCACGGACGGCAGCGGCGGACCAGTGTCGCGAATCCGCGGGGTCACTGAGTCCAGGCCGTGCTCGCGCCCTATTACATCCTTTCTCTTCGCGGCGAAGATGCGATTGACGCGATCCAACCTGTCCATCAAATGTCGCAGAAAAGCCATTGTTGTTCAGCGTACAATTCGCCGCGGATTGTAATCATTTCGCCGACAGCGCTGGCCGCAGTTACCAACGGCAGGGCCGTCTTGCAGCGTCAACCCGCCCACGAGCTGTGTTTTGGACGATCCTGGTCCGGCTCGGATCGCCGGACGACCGCAATGCTCCGCGCAATCGGTTCAAGCGCGCGGCCGATAGCCTATCTCCTGGAGCATTTCGACAATCCGCGATATCACCCATTCAAGCGACGGGTCTTCCGCGGCAAACGAGCAGGATCGCGGCGCGGCCGCGAGATCTGCTCTGCGTCGCGACTAAATCGGCCGCCGCTCTCCGCTTGCCAATACAGAACCGACCCTATCCAGAATGATGTCTTTTTACAACGCAGCCCTTCGATTCATCGAGGGCTCTAGTCACTATTGCGCAACAAGCGCACTTCGGGCGCCATGGATGACTGCCTGCTTAGTCTCGCTGATCTGCGCCGACTTGGCGTCGGCTGACGATGTTCGTCTGATCTGGGACCCTGTTGGCGATTCGCGCGTCGCGCTCTACGAGGTGCATGTTGGGCGCTCCAGCCGAAACTATTTCCGATCGGTCTCCACGACCGCAAACGAAGTTGTGGTTAAAGACTTGGCTGCTGGCGAAACCTACTTCGTTGCGGTTCGTGCCTGCACGGCGAACAGGTCAGTGTGCAGCGCAAACTCAAACGAGGTCAGGTTCACGCTGGCAGCGACGCCGCCGCTGTCTGCTCCAGCCCCGAGTGCCGCGTTCATCGCCAACAGGACCGGCGGAATGGTTCCACTGACGGTGCTGTTCACGGATCAATCTTCAGGCAGCATCACACGACGCGCGTGGTCTCTCGGCGACGGAACGACGAGCAGTGCCGTCGACGTTGTTCACACCTATACAACACCGGGGACTTATAGCGTCCAACTTGAGGTTGAAGGCCTGGGCGGGAAGGATCGGGAGCTGAAGACCAATTGGATCGATGCATTGCCAGCCCGCGTGAGTGCTTCGGACGACACCGGCAGCGACGCGATCGACGGCATCGGCATCCAACCGCTGGAACTGCTGGTCGAAGACTTCACCGACTCCGGTCTTCGCGGCTGGAGTGTGGTCGATGAAGGCACCCTCGAAGGCGGGTCGGACTGGCGAGTCGAGGCCGGTGAACTGGCGCAACTTTCCAATATCCACAGTCCACCCCCTCATCAGCCAAATCTGTCCCTCTATGGCACCTACGTGCTCTACGAACAGGGATATGGATGGAACGACTATCGCGTAAGCTATACGCAGCACGCGGGCGACGACGACGCCGCCGGACTGATGTTCCGTGTGGCGGACTCGGGAAACTACTATCGTTTCTCCTGGGACCGGCAGCGGGGCTATCGGCGGCTGACAAAGGCCGTCGACGGCAGGTTCACCGTGCTGGCCGCAGACAATGTCGTGTTCGAGCAAGACCGGGACTATCAGATCCAGATACTCGCGTGGGGCGAACAGCTCGAGGTATGGATCGACGGTGCACGGGTATTTCAGGTCAGCGACGGCGCTCATCCCAGTGGCAGCATCGCGTTCTATACCTGGGGTATGGAGGGGGCGTACTTCGACGATCTTCTGGTCGAGGATCTGCGAGACCTGCTGGCGGAAGACTTCACCGATTTCGATCTTCGCGGCTGGAGCCTGATCGATGAAGGCACC
>JBATTL010000456.1:0-4551 GCA_049670525.1 Thiohalocapsa sp.
GCCAGAGCTCGTTGCGTACGTGCTCGACAGCTATCTCGGTCAAATCAACCCGCGCATCGAACGATGCGCCGGGTCCGGCCCACCACCACCCCAAAGCCGCCAACAACGGCACGAGCAACAACAGCAGTCTGGCGCGACGATCAGTGCGCGGTTGTTGGCCCGCTCCGGCCGCATCCGCGAGCGCGCCGCGCAATCGGGCTTCGAATTCGAGCGCATGTCTCGCCGCGCTGGCGCAATCCGGGCAATCGCCGGCATGGTCCCGGAAGCATGGGTCCGGATCCAATGGGTCGATCATCAGACGTCTGCGAAACTCGTCGCAATGCATGGTCGCGCTCAGGTCTTGGGGGTCGGACGACAATACCGTAGATAACGTATATGGACCGTGCCGGCGCTGGAATTCTGTCGGGCGCTTGGCTCAGGCCGCGTCGTTCTCGTCTCGGCCGCTACGCGTAACTCGAGCAATGTGCTATCCGAGCCTTGGCGAGACTGATAGGGTCTTGGATCACGACCGTCGCGGACCGGGCCGATGACCGGAGGCATCACGTCAGGTGCCCTAAGGGTCCTATACTGGCCTCCAGTTTTGCAACCTATCGTGGAAGCGGATGGACAATGGCGGTAAGCGTGTTCGACAGCATCGTAATCGGTACCGGCCCAGGCGGCGAGGGAGCCGCGATGAAGCTGGCGAAGGCCGGTCAGCGGGTCGCGGTCATCGAGGCACACGATCAGGTCGGAGGCGGCTGCACCCATTGGGGCACGATCCCCAGCAAGGCATTGCGGCACTCGATTCAAATGCTGTCCGACTATCGCCGCAACCCACTGTTCCATCACACATTGGATCAGGTCGATGTGCAGTTTCCGGACTTGCTCCGGGCAGCGGATTCGGTCATCGATCATCAGGTTCGCACCCGTTACCGGTACTATCAACGCAATCGGGTTGAGATTGTCTTTGGTCGCGCCCGTTTCGTTGATGCCAACCACCTGGAGGTGGTGCGCTCAGACGGTGCCGCCAAAAAGCTAAAGGCGGACTATGTCGTCATCGCGACAGGATCGCGCCCTTACCATCCGCCTGACGTGGATTTCTCCGATCCGCATGTGCTCGACAGCGACTCGGTGTTGGGTCTGCAGCACACACCGCGCTCGATGACCATCTACGGCGCCGGTGTCATCGGCTGCGAATACGCATCCATCATGAGCTACCTCGACGTCAAGGTGAATCTGGTGGACAGCCGGGATCGACTGCTGTCGTTCCTGGACGACGAAATCACCGATGCCCTGAGCTATCACCTCCGTGAGCAAGGCGTCGTGATCCGCCACAAAGAGAGCTGCGACCAGGTGGAGCCACAGGCCGACGGCGTCGTATTACACTGCCACTCTGGGAAAAAGCTTAAGACCGATGTGTTGCTTTGGGCGAATGGCCGCACGGGCAACACCGAAGACATGGGCTTGGAACGGATTGGCCTCGAACCCAACCAACGGGGTCAGCTGGAGGTCAATAAAAGCTATCAGACCGCCCTGCCCCACATCTACGCCGTCGGGGATGTGGCGGGCCCTCCCGCGCTGGCCAGTGCGAGCTACGATCAGGGTCGATTCGTGGGCGCACATATCGCCGATGGCGAGTGCGACTGGTCCTTGATCGACGAATTTCCGACCGGGATTTACACCGTCCCGGAGATCAGCTCAGTAGGCCGCAACGAGCGCGAGCTGACTGCCCAGCATGTACCCTACGAGGTAGCCCAAGCCCAGTTCAAGACTATCGCCCGCGCCCAGATCACCGGACATACAGTCGGCATGCTGAAGCTCTTGTTTCACCGCGAAACCCGGGAGATCCTTGGCATCCACTGCTTCGGCGAACAGGCATCGGAGATCATCCATATCGGCCAGGCGATCATGTCCCAAAAGGGTGAGGCCAACAATATTCAGTACTTCGCCGAAACCACTTTCAACTACCCGACAATGGCGGAAGCCTATCGTGTTGCCGCGGTAAATGGGTTGAACCGCTTATTCTGAAGAAGTCTTTCGCGATTTCCGGAAAACCCTCTTCCCGGCAAATCCTCGCGTCCGGCCTAATCCTGGCGCCAACGCCGACCGCGTGCCATGCTGCCCCACACCCAGACGTATTGGGCACCGCTGCCAAGCGTGGTCAAGAGACAGAGCCAGATGAGCGCCTGAAGCAAGCCGGCGGAAAGCGCCAATGGCCCGGCGTCGGCGATTACAGCCACGACCAGCACGATCTGCATCACTGTGTTGGTTTTGCTTAGGTAGGTCGGCGCCGCGGTGACGTCCTCGACCAGATATTGGTAGAGAATGCCACCGGAGACAATAACGAGGTCCCGAAAGACGACCGCCAACGTGAGCCACAGTGGGATGACGCCCATTGCCCCAAGCACGAGATAACAGCTGGTCAGTAGCGCCTTGTCAGCGAGCGGATCAAGAATGCTGCCCAGCGTCGTTTGCCAACCGTAGTGTTTGGCTAGAAAGCCGTCAACGCCGTCGGAGATGCCCGCCAGCAGGAACACAAGAAGTGCCCATCCAAACTGCTCCGTGACGAGCAGATAGACGACGGGCACCACAGCGGCCAGCCTCAGCGTGCTGATGATGTTTGGCAGGTCTTGGACCTTCAACGGTCTCACATGACACCTCAGGTAGTCGCGAAGCGGCGGCGTCGCGTTGAGTGCGGGCTTCCGTCGAACCCGAATCGAGCCCAGGGTCGAACTGGGTTGCGTTTCTCAATGTCTGGACGGAAGCCTCCGGTCAACCGCTTCCCCGCCCGGCGCAACTCCACACCGATCAACGCTCCCCACCTGTTGCGATCAAGCCCGACAGAAAATAATTGATATTTAATTATGTTCTTATATACTATTTTCCAGTGGTTTGCGCTGGGTGCCGGGCGCCAGAAGCGCGGGAGCGCAGGTCTCGTCTACAACAATCATCAAACTAGCGCCGCCCTCCGCAGGCGTCGCGTAGTAACCCTACCCAAACTATCGCAATTATCAATCCAAACCCAGGTATGTGCCATGAAAAAACTGATCCTCTCCTCATCCGCTGCCGCATTGACCATAGCCACCATGACCGCCAGCGCTTGGCTCAACACGCCGGGCTACGTTGGCCCCTACGCGCCCGCGGTCGCAGCGCCCGCCATGACGGCGGAACAGCAGCAAGCGATGGTCGATCATCAACAGGCGATCGCTGAGCAGCAGGCCGCCGCGATGCAGAAAATGGTTGATGACCAACGCAAGTTCGCTGAGCAATGGGCCGAGGAGATGTCGAAGAATGCTGTCGCGCAGGCTAAGCCCTGGGCGGCACCGGGAATGCCGCCAGTCGGCGTCTACGGCGAGCGTCCGGCGATGCCACGGATGCCCGACTTCCCAGCCTTCGGCAAGCGCCCGGCGATGCCGCAAATGCCCGAGTTTCCGGCCTTCAGTGAGCGCCCGGCGATGCCGCAGATGCCTGAGTTCCCAGCCTTCGGCGAGCGCCCGGCGATGCCGCAAATGCCGGAGTTCCCGTCTTTCGTCGAGCGCCCCAGCCTGCCTGAATTCCAAGGGATGGCCGTGCCCGAGATCGAGTTCCCGGGAGTCCCCCGGTACAATGCTTCCGTCGAGGATCGCAAAGCGCAGTTCGAGGCCATCCGCGCAGAGGCCATGCAACGCTTCGATGCCCGTCGCGCAAAATTCAAGGGAGCGATCGAGCGTCGCCGAGCCACCGCACCGCAGCACCGCTTTTATCGCGCGACTCCGATGCCCGTGACCTTCGGATCCGGGACGACCAGTGAATGCGCACCCGCGGCGGCCAACGCCCCCCAGACCCAGACCGATACCCAGGCCAAGATCGCCGAGCCCAGGACCACGCTCGTCCAGTAGCATCATTCCGGGCCTTTTGGTCTATTCAGTGCCCTTGGTGCCGGCGTGAGCCCGGCATGAATTCGGCTCAGATCGGAAAAGCCCTCGCTTTGCGGGGGCTTTTTTTTGGCTACCCGACCGCACCCCAATGCTCGCGAAGTTATCTCAGACGCAATAGCGCTCGGCTATTCCGCTTGGCAATCATGAGAATTGCCAACACACGCGCGCTGGGTTAGCGTGGCGGGTTTGCGGCCATCGCCGAGCATTCGGTCCCGATTGTCGCTAAGCCGAATCTGAACCCAGCATCGGAACCCGCCTCAGGAATGCCAATGGCCAACAAGCCCGACATCGATCCCCAAGAGACACAGGAGTGGCTCGACTCCCTGGATGCCGTGCTCGAAAAAGAGGGTGTCGAACGTGCTCACTACCTGCTGGAGCGCTTGATCGACAAGGCACGACGCTCCGGTGCGTATCTGCCGTACAGCGCCAATACGGCCTATGTCAACACGATTCCGGTTCAAAAGCAGGAGCGCTTCACTGGGGATCGGGCCATGGAGCGTCGCATCCGCTCGTTCGTGCGCTGGAACGCCATGGCAATGGTGGTGCAGGCCAACCGGCTTTCCACGGAGCTCGGCGGGCATATCGCATCCTTCGCCTCCTCCGCAACGCTGTTCGATGTCGGCTACAACCATTTCTACCACGCCCGCAGTAAGGA
>JBATTL010000457.1:0-2779 GCA_049670525.1 Thiohalocapsa sp.
GATCGAGCACGATGAGCAACAGATCCCGATCTGCCTGCTGCGTGTCGATGCGGAGAACGGCGCCGACTGATTTGGCGCTGTCTGCTCTTACCGCGATACCCTGCTCCGCCGGTTTCGGGCTTCGGCCCGCTGCCGGTGGGAACCCTTGGAGACTCGCAATGCAAGCGATCGAATCCGCTGATATCCGTCAGGCGGTGCGCCGCACCGGTTGGTTGATGGTACTCGACGCACTCGCCTCGGACGCGCTGGCACCGGCGCTCCGACGACCGGGCCGGCATGTGCCCTGCCCTGTGCATGGCGACGGTCGGAACACAGGTCGGGGCGACGGCTTTCGGCTGTTTCCCGATGTGGACCGCACCGGCGGTGGCATCTGCGCCACCTGCGGGGCCTACCCGGATGGGCTGGCGCTGTTGCAATGGCTGTTCGGTTGGTCCTTTCCGCAGACATTAGCGCAGGTTGCGAGCGCGCTCGGACTCACCGCCACCTCCCCCAAAGCATTCGTACCTGCCCACGCGCGAACCGACCGCACCCGTATGGTGGCGCATGACCCCGCACAGGCGCGGCGCTCGCTGCGTCGAACCTGGTGCGAATCCCTTGAACCGATCCACCTACGTGCCGCGCCATTGCGTCGTAATCTGGCGGGGCGCGGACTTGATGCGGCGGTGCTAAACCCGCGCATCGTCCGCTTCCATCCGCAACTGGCCTATTGGGACCGGGACGCTGATGATCGACCGCTCTGCCTGGGACGCTTCCCGGCCATGCTGGCGCTGGTGTCCGATGTGGACGGCCGGCCTGTCACACTGCATCGGACCTATCTCCGTGCGGACGGAAGTGGCAAGGCACTGGTGCCCTCGTCGAAGAAGCTGATGGCGCATCCCGGTACCACACCGCTGACTGGGGCGGCGATCCGGCTGTTTCCTGTCGACGCGGCGACGAACGCGATGCTCGGCATCGCCGAGGGTATTGAGACGGCGCTGGCCGTGCAGGCGATGACCGGCATGCCGGTCTGGGCCTGCGTGTCAGCGACGCTGTTGCAGAGCTTCCGGCCGCCGGCGGACATCACGCGGCTCGCCATCTGGGCCGACAAGGATCGCTCGGGGGTTGGAGCAAACGCCGCTGGAGTGCTTCGAGAACGGCTGGGCGACGCGCTGGATGTTCGCGTCCAGTTGCCGGACGTGCCGATCCCGGCCAACGCCCGCGGTGTCGACTGGGCGGATGTCTGGCTGATGCGTCGGCCTGGATCTGACAGCGATCGCCGTTCGCAGCTCGTCGCTGCCTGAGAGCAACCGCGACTATCACACGCCACCCTGCCGCCAATAGGCGGCCATCTGTCACCCCGCGGGGGACACGCGTCCCTCAAGGGGCTTCGCGTGTCCCTCGCCTTCGTTTGGAGGGGCATACGATGCACCAAAGCAACTTGTTTGAAGTTGAACGGGCCAGTGCGACCAGGTCCGAAGCAAACGACCGCTTCGCCACGCTGGCACCAACCGACCTGACCGACGGCGAGCAGGACAGCCTCATCCGGCTGGCCCTGCAAGTCTTGGAACCGACCGTGCGCTATGACACCTTCACCGATGCCGAGTCGACCAAGCGCTACCTGCAACTACGCTTTGCCCGCGAGTCGCATGAGGTCTTAGCCTGTGCCTACCTGGATTTATGTGACGTGGTCAAGTGAAAACGGACACCCCGTTAAGCCGCATCGGCCAGTGGGCCGTTTCTCTCAAACTCATCTGGACTCTGGTAGCCCAGATACGAATGCAACCGCCGACTGTTGTAGAACATCGTTATGTAGTCGACGATGTCTGCCCTGGCTTCCTCTCGGCTCTGGTAGCTGCGCCAGTGGATCCGCTCGGACTTCAAGGAACCGAAGAAGCTCTCGACCACCGCATTGTCCCAGCAATCTCCCTTGCGGCTCATACTGCCTTCGATTTCATGCGCGTTGAGCAGCTTACGGAAGACCTTGCTGGCGTACTGCACGCCGCGATCCGAATGGCGGATCAATTGCCGCTTCGGCGGCCGGCGCCGCCACAGCGCCATCTGCAGGGCGTCACAGACCAACGTGCTGGTCAGACGCCGTCCCCTCGACCAGCCCACGACCTTGCGTGAGTACAGATCGATGACCACCGCCAGGTACAGCCACCCCTGCTGGGTCCACACGTAGGTGATGTCACCGGCGTAGACATGGTCAGGGGCATCGACCGAAAAATCCCGCTTCAGGCGGTTCTCAAACACCGCCTGGCGGTGATTGCTATCGGTGGTCGCCCGATAACGGCGCCGGTAGCGTACCCACACCCCGGCCTCACGCATCAGACTGCGGGCCTGATGCCGTCCCACGCGATATCCCAACGCCCTCAACGCCTTGGCCATACGCCGGGAACCGTAGGTGTTGTCCGACGCCTCAGCCAGATTCTTGACCCATTGCAGTTTTTCCTCATACTCCGGGTCTGGATCCCGGTCCTGACGCCGCAAGTAATCGTAGAACCCACTGCGGCTCACGCCCATCAATCGGCAAAGCACTGTCACCGGATAGACCTTCTTCTCTTGGGCGATGAACTGAAATCTCAGCTCGACTCTTTCGCGAAGAAGGCCGTCGCTTTTTTTAAGATGTCCCGCTCCATCTTCAGGCGACGATTCTCCTCGCGCAAACGCCGCAGTTCCTCACCCTCGGCTGTCAGCTTCCCATTGCCGCGAAACGCCTCGCTCTGGTCATCCTGAAATTCCTTAACCCACCGCGCCAGCACACTGCGGTCGAGGCCCAGATTCCTGGCTGCCTCCGTCT
>JBATTL010000458.1:0-2475 GCA_049670525.1 Thiohalocapsa sp.
CAGCCCGCCCTCTGAATGTTTCCTAGTGGCCGACTGCGGACTTCACGGCCTCCCGGAGCGACCCAAGGCCGACTGTGCCGCAGGCACCCGATAACCCGGTGGATCAATCCGCAACGGTCAGAGCGGGCGAGTCTGAGAAATTCCCGTCGAATAGCGCGAGCGACAACAGGCGTAGTGTCCGCCAAGATCGAGTGGAAAGAAGACGGCAACGGCCACCGCAGCATGAGCGTCGAGGATGTCGGTGGCGTCGACACGCAGGATGCCGAGGGCATGGACGGTCAAGATGTGGTGCTGTCGGGAATGTCGCTCGCAGTCGCGCCTCCGTTCCCCGTGACAATATCCAAGTCGAACAGCTGGACCTTCAGACCTTCAAGGACCATGGCCTGGAGGTGTCGCGGTCCGGCACGGCTGGACTGTCGTCGTCGTTCGAGTACTTCGCCCGAGTTTCCCCATCCCCCATTGCCCATGCGAGAGCAGCAGAACGGTGTCGTCCTGAGCCCGCCTCCGGCGGCATCGGGACGCGCCCCGACAGGAACCTCGAGTAAAGGCCAAGCCACCTGGCCGCGTGACCGGGTCATCGTGCTCCTTGGATTAGTGGCGGTTTCACTCGTCGTCTGGGCCGACATGCTCTACGACTATGTGCGCATGCAGATGCGGCCCATGTCGGAGATGTGGATGCCGCCCACGGGTGGCGCCCCTTGGGCCATGGAGGATTTCTGGCATACGTTCGTGATGTGGGCAGTGATGCTGGTGCTTTTCGCCGTCGGCGTCATGAATATGCTCTGGGTGGCGATCATTACCCTGTTCGTGTTGGCCGAAAAGGTGCTTCCCTGGTATTCGACCAGCCTACGTGCTCTGAGTGGCTTACTCTTGACCGACGCCGACGCCGGCGCCGGCGCCGGCGCCGTGCTATTGATTGGTTGAGGCAAGGGCCGCCATCCGCTGTTTTGTGTCGGAAATTGGGCGGTTGAAGATCTCGTGGGGCTTCCCGACCATCTCCAGGCGGAGGTGATGGCGGTGATGGCGCTACTCGTATAGCGACTCCAACGCGATCCTGTAGCGGTCATAGACCTGCTGGCGCTTGATTTTCAGCGACGGGGTGAGCAGCCCGCATTCCATGCTAAAAGGTTCATCAGCGATGCAGAATGCCTTGATCGTCTCGTAGCTCGGCAAGGTGGCATTGACCTGCGCAATGCGTTTTTCAATCAACGCATGCAAACCAAGGTTGCGCCGCAGGTTCCCCGTCCCCGGAACCTGATCGGTCTGCGGAAGACGTTCCCTTGCGACCTGATCATCGATATCCACGAGCGCCGTGAGGTACTTCTTCCCGTCTCCATAGACCACCAGATGAGCAATCAGCGGATCGTCGCGAAAGCGCTGCTCGATATTCTGGGGAGGTATATTCTTGCCGCCGGCCGTGACAAGGATCTCTTTCTTGCGGCCAATGATCTGAACAAAGCCTCGTTCGTTGAAGCGACCCAGATCCCCTGTCTTCAGCCAGCCCTCGTCGTCGAACATGGCGCGCGTCGCGTCCGGGTCTTTGTGGTAGCCAAGAAAGACGTTTTCTCCCTTCGCGAGGATCTCGCCGTCGTCGGCCAGCTTCAGGCGCACCGACGGAAAAGGCTTGCCCACGGATGAAAAATCGAAGTCATCGATACGATTCATCGTTAGTGTCGGCGCGCACTCGGTGAGCCCGTATCCCTCGATGATCATGATCCCGGCCGCCTTGAAAAACTCCTTGACCCCGCACCCCAGACCGGCGCCGCCGGACAAGCAGAAGCGCAGTCTCCCCCCCGTGACGCGCCGCAGCTCAGCATGCTGCAGTTCTTGATCCGCGGAAACCGCTTGGGCCATTTGAGCCAGCTTCTCCCAGTACACCGGCACACTCATGAAGAGGTGGGGAGAAAGGTCGATCATGTGCTTTAGGGCCTGAGGCGGTGAGCTGAAGTAGGTCAGGAATCCGAGCCGGTTTCCCAGACAGAATTGTCCCCAGCCAAAGATGTGACTCATGGGCAACCAGAGCACGTCCACGTCACCCTGTCGCAACAGTGGTCCATTGAGTTGGACCCAGTCGGCGCCGTTGACGGCGACGTTACGATTCGACAGTAACACCCCCTTGGGCATACCCGTGGTGCCCGAGGTGTAGATCAGCGAGCACACATCGTCGAGGGTGATCTGGGAGAGGCGCTTCCGCACCCGTTGGGTCTCCTGGTCGAGCGCCGCCATGCCGATCTGTTCCGCTTGCGCGAAGGTGAAACAGCGCGCGGCGATAAGAGCCGGATCACGGCCGGCGTCTCGCGCGATCCGCCGCACGTCTAGATCCTCCATGGTGATCAGCGTCTCGATGCCAAGGCGATCCCAGACCTGAAGCACCCGGGCGAGTTGTTCGGCGTTTTCAACAAACAGCAGCTTGGAGTCGGAGTGAGCGAGAATATGCACCAACTGCTCGCCAACCAGTGTCGGGAAGACGGGCAC
>JBATTL010000459.1:0-32260 GCA_049670525.1 Thiohalocapsa sp.
TGCCATAATCCCGGCAGTGGGCGCCGGGGCCGAAGGTGAAAGCTCGCGCTGGCGCCGCCGCGTTTGCTGCCCGTTGCCACCGTTGGTTGCCTGGGCCTTACCGCTGCCTGGTCTCCGCCCGGCCGGAGCAGCGCGCCGCGCGTCCGTCTGATCCGCACGGTCGTTGATGCGCATACTCAGCGCAATGCGTTTGCGCGTCAGATCAACCTCCAGGACCTTGACCTTCACCAACTGGCCGGACTGCACGACCTCGTAGGGATCCCTGACGAAACGGTCCGCAAGCATCGAGATATGTACCAATCCGTCCTGATGCACACCGATGTCGACGAAGGCGCCGAAGTTGGTCACGTTTGTGACGCTGCCTTCAAGCACCATACCCGGCTCCAGGTGGCCCAACGTCTCGACACCGTCTTTGAACTCGGCAGCTCGGAACTCCGGTCGCGGGTCCCGACCCGGCTTCTCCAGCTCGACCAGGATGTCGCGCACCGTAGGCTCGCCGAATCTGTCGTCCACGAAGACCCGAGGTTCAATCCGGCGCAGCGTCGCACGATCACCAATCAGCGCACGGATCTCCGTGCCGGTGCGCTCAGCAATGCGCCGCACGAGCGGATAGGCCTCGGGATGCACCGCGGACGCGTCCAATGGCTCATCACCGTCGTCGATACGAAGAAAGCCCGCACACTGCTGGAAGGTCTTGTCGCCCAACCGGGGCACACGCTTGAGTTGATTGCGACTGCGAAAAGCCCCGTTCTGCTCCCGAAACTGGACGAGGTTTTCGGCAATGGTGGTGGCCAGACCCGAGACCTGGGCCAACAGCGGCACCGACGCGGTATTGAGGTCGACACCAACGGCATTGACGCAATCCTCCACGACCGCGTCCAGCGACTGCGCCAGGCGGGTCTGATTGACGTCGTGCTGATACTGGCCGACCCCGATGGATTTGGGATCGATCTTCACCAACTCCGCCAACGGATCCTGCAGTCGTCGGGCAATGGACACGGCACCGCGCAGCGACACATCCATGTTCGGGAATTCCCGCGATGCGTACTCGGAGGCCGAGTAGACGGAGGCGCCAGCCTCATTGACCACCAATGAGCGTAAGCCCAGCTCCGGGTGGCACTTGATGAGTTCGCGGGCCAGCTTGTCGGTCTCCCGCGACGCGGTGCCATTGCCGATGCTGATCAGCTTGACCCCGTGGCATCGCGCCAAATCCGCTAGGCGGACAATGGAGGCATCCCATTGATTTCTAGGCGCATGCGGAAAAACCGTATCGGTGTCGACCGCCCGTCCAGTGCCGTCCACCACAGCGACCTTGACACCGGTGCGCAGTCCGGGATCAAGGCCCATGGTCGCCAACCTGCCTGCCGGCGCCGCAAGCAGCAGGGCCTTGAGGTTCTTCGCGAACACGGCAATTGCCTCCGCCTCGGCAGCATCCATCAGCCTACCCTTCAGGTCCAGGTCGAGCCGCACCAGCAGCTTGATACGCCAGGTTTTGCGGACGGTCTCCTTGAGCCAAGCATCCCCTGGCAACCCGCGGTCGACAATACCGAAACGCTCGGTAATCATGCGCCGGTAGACCGCGTCCGGCTCATCGCCGTCACCGGCCAGTAGTTCAAGGCTTAGAACGCCCTGATTCCGGCCGCGGAACAGCGCCAATGCGCGATGCGACGGAATTCTACAAATCGGCTCACGGTAGTCGAAGTAATCGGAGAATTTGGCACCCTCGCTCTCCTTGCCGTCCAAGACCCGGGCAACGATGACACCCTGATTCCAGAGCAGGTCCCGCAGGCGACCGGTCAGCCCTGGATCCTCGGCGAAGCGCTCCATCAGAATCTGCCGGGCGCCCTCCAGCGCGGCCATCGCATCGGTCACACCCTTTCCCGTATCGACATAGGGCGCCGCCTGGGTTTCGGGGGCCTCGGACCGGTTTTCCAGCAGCAGATCCGCAAGTGGTTCCAGTCGCGCCTCGCGGGCAATCTGAGCCTTGGTGCGCCGCTTCGGTTTGAAGGGCAGATACAGGTCTTCAAGGCGCTGTTTGGTGTCGGCGGCTTCGATCTCGGCACGCAATTCATCCGACAGTTTTCCCTGCTCATCGACGCTCTTCAGCACCGTGGCACGGCGATCTTCAAGCTCTCGCAGATAACCGAGACGCTGTTCAAGCAGACGCAGCTGGCTGTCATCCAGACCGCCCGTCACCTCCTTACGGTAGCGGGCGATGAACGGGACCGTGGCGCCCTCATCAAGCAGCGCGACGGCGGTTTCGACTTGGCGGGGATGGGCAGAGAGTTCGTGAGCGAGAACTTGAACGATGGACTGCATGCTGCTGTTTGTACGAATCCTGATAGCCTGAGGGTCGACTATTCTAATCCAGCGAGCAGCGCCCACCATAGACGGCCATCACGGTCTTTAGCTCGGCGAGCAGCCAGGCGCGCTCCGCGGCATCCAGGTCTTCCGTTTCGGCAAGCTCCTGGCCACGCTCGAGGATCGCAATGTCGTCCCAGACCAGTCGGCACCCCTTTTCGCAAATGGCTTCAAGCCGGGCCTCCAGGATCGGTTTTTGACGTGTAGCCAAGACTTGCCCCCGCTCGGTCTGACCCGGTATATCAGCTATTGATTATTTGATTAGTATGGACCATCTCGGGCGAATGTGGCAGCGCCGCAACCAACGGCGTCCGGCAGAGTCGAGCGACGTCGCCCATAGGATTCGCACTGAAGCCGATGCCAGCCTGGGACTCAGGAAATGCGATCCGCGAGCGCCAAGCCCGCCCGAAATCCGGCAAACCACTTCCTGATTCAGTTCGCCCAAGGTATCGAGATCAATTGCGCTGTGGTCCCTAGGCTCGGACAATATCCCGGTGAATGCGCGACCCATCACGGAGCTTCGATGGCGCCCTGCCTCCGCCACCCCCGCACTAAGCGGTCATCGGCTGCACCTGTGGCGCTTGCGGCTGACGCTGGGCGATGCAGCGAGCGACTCGCACGATCTCGACTTGCTGTCCCCCCGTCAACGCGAGCGATGGGGCCGGCTGAGACAAGCGACGCACCGACGCCGTTTTTTTCGCGCCCAGGCCCGATGCCGGCGTATCCTCGGAAGCTATATCGACGTCGCGCCTGAGAAGCTCCGGTTTCGGTACGGGGCTGCGGGCAAACCGGCACTGGACTGCGGGAGCGCTTCACAGCCGCAGTTCAACCTGACGACGACTGGGGACTTGGCATTGCTGGCTGTCAGCGCGATCGAGCCAGTCGGCGTCGACTGCGAGCTTGAACGCGCCCGCACGGACCTGCTGGGTGTGGCCCGGCGTATGTTCACGGCCGAGGAGCTCCAAGATCTAACCGAACTGACGGGCAACGCCCGCGTGCGCGCTTTCCACCTGTGCTGGACGGCGCTTGAGGCCGGCGTCAAGGTCGATGGACGGGGTCTCGCGCGGCACCGGGAGCCCAGCCCTGCGGGTGTGTCTGTTGCTCACGGGCTTGCGGGCAGTATCGATGGTCAAGCCGCCGTATGTGCTGTCGCACGCCGGAACCTTCCACCCGTGGACGAGTGGCTGGCCCTCGACTTTGAACCGGATTTGGGCAGGCGCCAGATCTCATGATGAGGACGCCGCCTCGTTCATTGCAGATCCCTGAGGTCTCAATCGCGGTATTCTTGCGGCGCATCCGATAGCACGCGCCGACAGTCAGGTTCGGCCAGGGCCGCACAAACCGTCAAACTCAAGGATCAGCGCCGACGCTCCGCGTTTTCATGTCCTCGACTCGTTCAAGGCCGTTCGAATCAGAAGCCGCGCAGCGTGAACATATTCGGATGGGCGTTTTCTGGTTCTGCATCACCGCCGCCGTCGGCCTGATTGCGAGCTTGATTTTGAGCTGGCTGCTGCACGGGCAGTTCGGCGCTTCGGCGACAGGCGCCGCATCCGCAACCACCGCGCCGAACATCAGGTGCATCTTGCTTGCAGCGTCAGTGTTTGGAGGCGGTGCTGCTGCGCTGGTTGCCGCAACATGCCGGGCCGGCGTCCGCGACCGACCAACCGCACGCGGCCGACCGCACCCGCAGTTGGGCCTATTCTGCATAACCTTTGCGTTGACACATCCCTATGGATACGATTCAGATCGCCCTGCTAGCGTTCGTGCAGGGGCTCACCGAATTCCTACCAATCTCCAGTTCTGGTCACTTGATACTGACCCCGTTGCTGTTCGGCTACGACCTCCAGGATCTCTCCTTTGACGTCGCCGTGCACCTCGGCACCTTGGCTGCGGTGATCTCTTATTTCCGCGGCGACATCGCGGTCATGGCGACGGCGATGCTGAGTTCCGTGGGCAACCGCAGCCTCGCGTCCCGGGAGGCGCGGCTGGGCTGGATGATCGTTTTCGCCACGCTGCCGTTGCTGGTCTTGGGGTTCCCGCTCAAGGCGGTGCTCGAAGTACTGCGCCAGGACGATCGACTCATCGCGCTGGTCATTGCATCCACCACAATCGGTTTTGGTCTGCTGCTCTGGTACGCGGATATCCGTGGTCGGCGGAAATTCGACGAGTACGCGGTCAACTGGGTTGCCGCCCTGATCATCGGCTGTTTTCAGGCTATTGCGATCATCCCGGGTACGTCGCGCTCCGGTATCACGATGACCGCCGGACTTTTCGTCGGCCTGACGCGACACGCGGCATCAAGGTTCTCGTTTTTGTTGTCCATTCCGACCATCCTATTGGCGGGTTTCATCGCGACCAAGGATCTCATCGATACATCCGGACCCGTGGACTGGCACGCGCTCTGGCTCGGTGCCCTGTTGTCCTTCGTCGTTGCCTATCTCACCATCCATTTCTTTCTCCGATTCATCGAGCGCATCAGCATGTTTCCGTTTGTGCTCTACCGTCTTCTGCTCGGCGGCGTGATTTTCGCACTGATACTCATGTGACGGGCTTACTCATGTGACGGGCCGGCCCCTGGTGCCAAGCAATAACCCGGGCCGTAACCTTGACCATAACCGGGTGCATAGGCCTGGCCACAACCCGGTGCTGCATAGCCCTGGCCGTAACCAGGAGCGTAGCCTTGGGCCGGTGCGCCATATCCGTCGCCCTGCGGATAGCCTTGGAGCACGCCCTGCTGCTGTGGCGGAAAGCCCTGGTGCTGTGAGGGAACACCGCCCGCTGCGGAAGGCCCATAGCCTTGTGGGGCGGCGTAGCCGGGATCGTGGGAATAGCCGGGTCCCTGCGGGGGCATCGGACCTTAGCCTTGACCCGGAATGCCACCGTAGCCTGGAGGCGGCCCGGAACCATCTCTGTTTTCATCGCCCTTGTCGTTATCGCCCCCCATCCACTTCGACAGATTCATCATTTCCGACGGGTTCATCATCTCGCCCATATCAGAGGCCCGCGCACCACCCGTGCACAGCAACAACACCACCGCACTGGCAAAGGTCGCGGATCGGCCGTCGGAGCTTGAGTCTTACGTAAGGTGCGGCTTCTTTGCGCGTCCGGCAGCGCCGAACAGATCCTCGATTCGCGTCTGGATCTCTTCCGCTTTCGCACGGGGGTCCGGCGCGTTCTTGATCTGTCGACCGATCACAACATAGTCGGCCCCGGCACGAAATGCCTGCTCCACAGTCACTGGGTGCGTTGGGGTCTCGCTGGGGTGGTGGTCCGCAAGTCGAAGGTCGGGGTAAGCGACAAGGAACCGATCTTCGAGGTCGTCGCGCAGCCCCGCGGCCTCGAAACCCGACGAAAACAGGCCGTCGCAGCCTAGCTTCAGCGCGTTTCTGGCGTGCGCAAGCGCCAGGTCGCCCCAGTCGCACTTCAATCCGAGTGATTCGAATTCCGAGCGGTCCAGGCTGTTTGGCGCCGCAACCGCCAATAGCTTCGGCCTGTTCTTGTGACTCGCCGCCGTCTCCAGCATACTGTGGTGTCCGTGTACGGTGACGAAGTCGACGCCGCGATCGCTCAGTTGGCGCATGGCGCGCTCGACTGTCTCGGGGACATCGAAGAACTTGAGATCGCAGATCACCCGCTTGCCCCGCCTACGCAGCCATTCAATCAGTTCCAGGTAGCTGCCGGACATACAGAGTTCTAGTCCGATCTTAAAGAAGTACGCCGCGTCGTCCAGGTGAGCGACCAATCGCTTGGCGAGCATCAAGTCGGGGACATCAAGGGCGACAATGAGCCGTTCGTCGATCGGAATGTTTTTGCGGGACAATTGATCAGACATTCTGACGGGCCGTCCTAGATTGAGGTGGCTGGCAGTATAGTCGTTTGTTCGTGCACTAAATCGGTGCCGCTGTCAGTGTTTTCTGCAGCAATTATTTTTCCGGTCCGTTCGTCGACTCAATCACCCGTCCACAATTTATGCACCGAGTCGGTATTCGCGCGGGGCGGCGTTGCATCAGACACCGATTCAACGCAACGCCCACATGCTGCGCCGTTCACATCGGTACAAACCGACGGATCGGCACTCAGATGCGCCGAGGTTCAAGGATCGACAAAGCGCCACCATCTCCTGCAACCATAGGCTCCTGCAACCATAGGTCACCGCGCCGATGTCGCGACCGCTAACCAACCAGCTATCGTTGAGACTTTCCGCCCAGCCCGTTATGCCGAAATCGTCGTTTTGGTCCAGAAGACTTGCCGTGCCGATTCTGTTCGGCGGCTTGCTACCCCTTTTCGCTTGGGGCGCCCTGCCCTCCCGGATCGACGGCCAGCCGCTGCCAAGCCTGGCGCCAATGCTCGAGCGCGTTGTACCGGGGGTGGTCAACATTTCAACAGTGACGCAGATCGCGACCGAGCAGCACCCGCTGCTGAGGGACCCATTCTTTCGGCGCTTCTTTGACATCCCCGGTAGACCTCGGCAGCGGGAGAACCAGAGTCTGGGCTCAGGTGTCGTGGTCGATGCCGAGCGCGGTCTGGTCGTGACCAACCATCATGTCATCGAGAGCGCCGATGCCATACGCGTCACGCTGCAAGACGGAAGTCGCGTCGATGCGGAACTCATTGGCTCCGACCCGGAGACCGATGTCGCGGTATTGAAATTGGCGCCAACGGATCTTGCCGCGATCGCGCTCGCGGATTCCGATACGTTGCGCGTCGGCGATTTTGTGGTGGCCATCGGCAGCCCATTCGGCCTGGCACAAACGGTCACGTCCGGCATCGTTAGCGCCCTTGGACGCACCGGGCTCGGTATCGAGGGCTATGAGAGCTTCATTCAGACGGATGCGTCTATCAATCCGGGCAACTCCGGTGGGCCTCTGGTCAATCTCCGGGGTGAGTTGGTCGGCATCAATACGGCGATACTCGCCCCCGGCGGTGGCAACGTCGGTATCGGCTTCGCGATCCCGACCAACATGGTACGCACCGTCGTGGACCAGATCCTGCAACATGGCGGGGTGCGTCGCGGTCTGTTCGGCGCCGCCGCGCAGGACCTGACGCCGGAACTGTCGGCGGCAATGGGCATCGATCTCTTCCGCGGCGCCGTGATCACCTCCGTGCAGCCGGACTCCGCGGCGGAGCGTGCCGGGCTCCGGGCCGGCGATATCATCACCGCGGTCAATGATCGCGCGATCGGCAACGCCGCGGACTTGCGCAATCGCATCGGCCTGCTCAGCGCCGGTAGCAGCCTGGAGTTGACCATTCTCCGCAATGGCGAGCAGCGCAAGCTGCACGGCGAACTTGCGGATCCCTTCGCAGACTTCATTCAGGGAAGCACCCTGAGTCCCGTGCTCGAAGGAGCGCTAATCGGCGAAACCGACCATCAATCGCCGCACGGTCGCCGCCGTCTTGTTACCGTCGGCCCGCTGCGGCCCGGAAGCCCGGCCTGGCTCGCGGGTCTGCGTGAGGGCGACCTGATCCTGCAAACCAATCGCCAACCCGTCGCCAGTATCGATGACCTGGATCGCGCCCTGCGGATTGCGGGCAGCGAACTGCATAGCCTGAAGGTACTCCGGGACGGACAATTGATCCTGCTGGCGAGGCGTTAGGCAGTTGCTGACAGAAATCGCATTTGCACCATGGAACAGCTCAGCCTGTTGGAAGAAACCGCCGGGGATAGGAGCGTCCCGAGGGGCCAGAAGATCGTCGATCCGGTCGAGACGGACCAAGAACTCACAACACTGGCCGCGGGGCTGAACACTCGTCTCCGGCTCGGTACCTCTTCCTGGTCTTTCCCCGGCTGGGCCGGGCTGGTCTATGCATCCACGACAGCGAAACAGACGCTCTCCCGTGACGGACTGACGGCCTACAGCCGCCATCCGCTGCTGCGTACAGTCGGCGTCGACAGCGGCTTCTACGCACCCTTGGACGCCAGGCGGCTGGCCTGTTACGCCGAACAGGTTCCGCCGGATTTTCGTTTTCTGGTCAAGGCACCCGCGTCCATCACCGACCGTTTGGGGCGGACTGTCGATCGACGGACCGACGGTCGGATCCCCGGCGCAGTGACGCAGCCGAATCCAGGGTTTCTGGACCCAGAATTGGCCCTTGAGCAGGCCGTACTTCCCTACTGCGAGGGGCTCGGCGATCGGGCCGGCGTGCTGCTGTTCCAATTCCCGCCCC
This sequence comes from Thiohalocapsa sp., assembly GCA_049670525.1. Classification (GTDB taxonomy): domain Bacteria; phylum Pseudomonadota; class Gammaproteobacteria; order Chromatiales; family Chromatiaceae; genus Thiohalocapsa. The sequence goes on from JBATTL010000459.1 coordinate 8,527, forward strand.
TGGGACCTGGAATCACCGGTCATCCGCGCCGCTTCGCCGAGGATCTATACCGCTTTCTGCATCGGTTGCCCAAGGGGCCGATCTATGCCGTGGAACTGCGCGACGATGCGTTGCTGACCCTGGATCTCGCCGCCGCGCTGCACCACGGGGGTGCCGTGCCGGCACTCGCGGGTCATCCGCAGCTGCCGCTACTCGATGCCCAAGGGGCATTGTTTGGAGAGCACAACGACGGCCCGCTGGTGATCCGCTGGCTGCTGCGACGCAACCGCCGTTACGATGAGGCGCGCCAGCGCTATCAACCCTTTGACCGCCTCGAAGAACCAGACCCGCCGACACGCCAACAGGTCGCCAGGTTGGTGGGCGATGCCTTGTCCCAGGGACGAGAGGTGTTCGTCATTGTCAACAACAAGGCGGAAGGCTCGTCGCCGCTGACGCTGATCGAATTGGCGCGACTGCTAGCAAATCAAACCGGCGACGACGGCATGTCGTCCGGGGTCTGAGACGGTCCCAGAGCCGGCTGTCGCAGTCAAACGCCCGGCTTGAGCAGCGCAAGCCCGCCCATGTAGGGCCGCAGGGCCTCCGGCACACGAATGCTGCCATCGGACTGTTGGTAGTTCTCCATCACCGCCACCAGGGTGCGTCCAACCGCGAGCCCCGAGCCATTCAGGGTATGCAGCAGCTCGGGCTTGCTGGTCTCGGGGTTCCGCCAGCGCGCCTGCAGACGACGCGCCTGAAAGTCGCCAAAACTGCTGCATGAAGAGATTTCCCGGTAACGCTGCTGCCCCGGCAGCCAGACCTCCAGGTCATAGGTCTTGGTGGCGGAGAAGCCGAGGTCGCCTGTACACAGGGTTACAACCCGATAGGGCAATCCCAGGCGTTGCAGGATCGACTCTGCGTGCCCGACCAGCGCTTCCAAGGCCGCAAAAGACTCGCCTGGGCGTACCGCCTGCACCAGTTCGACCTTCTCAAACTGATGCTGGCGGATCATGCCGCGCGTGTCCTTACCATGGGAACCGGCCTCACTGCGAAAGCAAGGCGTATGCGCGACCCATTTCCGCGGCATGTCGGCGTCATCGACGATGACGTCTCGCACCAGATTCGTCACCGGCACCTCGGCGGTGGGTATCAGATAGAAGTCCCGCTCGCCCTGGCCGGCATCCTTGCCCGAGACCTGGAACGAATCGGCCTCGAACTTGGGCAATTGACCGGTGCCTGTCATGCTATCGGCATTGACCAGATAGGGCACATAGGTCTCGGCGTAGCCGTGTTCGCTGCTGTGCACGTCCAGCATCAGTTGGATCAAGGCCCGATGCAACCGTGCGAGCGGCCCATTCAGCACGACGAAGCGCGCCGATGTTAGCTTGGCGGCGGCATCAAAGTCCATCCACCCCGCCGGCACGCCAAGATCCACATGATCCTTGGGCTGGAACTCGAACCGGGCCGGCTCTCCCCAGCGGCGCTCCTCGCGGTTGCTGTCCTCGTTTGCGCCGTCCGGTACGCTGACATCGGGAAGGTTTGGAAGACCCAGGCTGATCTCACGCACCTGTTGCTGCACCTCACCCAATTCGGCGTCCATAGCCTTGAGCTCGTCGCCGAAGGCGGCAACCTCAACCATCATCGAGGATGTGTCCTCGCCAGCGGCCTTGGCCTTGCCGATGGCCTTGGAACGGGTGTTTCGCAGGTTCTGCAACTCCTGCACCTGGGTCTGAAGATCCTTGCGGCGGGTGTCCAGCAGCTCGATTCGGGCCGTGTCCAGCTTCATCCCGCGGCGCGCGAGCTTTTCGGCAACCTCAACCAGATCGGTCCGCAGCAGTCTCGGGTCCAGCATTTCTGTTTCCTGACGCGAAAATCGACACAAATGGGCAACGTTCAGGGATTTCTCGATTCGACGCTAACGCTCCAGGAGACCACGTGACCCGGCTCGACGAAATCCTTGATACGCTCAATCGCCGCGCGGGCGCGGTCCGGACGATCGAAAAACTCCAAGACCAACGGAAGGTCCGTGGACAGGTCCACGAGCCCGGCACTATGCACGACACCGGATGCGCCGAAGCCGGCAACGCCACGCGTCACCGTCGCGCCGCAAACCTGAAGCTCATCATGCAGGCACTTGAGCAGAGGTCTGAGTTCGCGGTCGGACTCGGTCAGATACACACGTACCATGGTCGCCCAGACGAGGCTGCCCTCAGCCTCGACCGCGAGATTCGTCTCGGCCGGTGCTGCAACCGATTTGTTTCTGCGCTTGGTCATAACGCCCTCGCGGCAACGATACCGGCCCAGCAGGCCACCAGGCACAGCAGCACACTAACTGCCACATTCAGCAGCGCTCGTAAAGCCTCGCCCTGCTCCACCAAGGTCAAGGTTTCCATCGAGAAGGTGGAGAAGGTCGTGAACGAGCCTAGAAAACCCACCATGATCGCGGCCCGCAGCTCCGGCGCCATCAGGCTGCGTTCCAATAGCAACACAAACAACAGCCCCATCGCGAAGGACCCCAGCACATTGACCACCAAGGTACCCCAAGGAAAATCCCGCCCAAGTAGCCGATAGACGCCGGTCGACACGAGAAAGCGGGCCACGGCACCGATGGCGCCGCCACCGGCAATAGCGAGGATCTGAAGCACGCGCAGAAGTCCTTAGGGCTGGTCCGCCGCGAAAGCCGCGAATTCTACCATGCGAGACATTGGGCATCCTTTCGGCCAAACGCCGAACCAGCGTCCGATTCCGCGATACTCGCACGAGACCAAGCGAGCGTCTCGTGCAGCAAATGCGAAGGCAGGAGGCGTAACCGACAGGTCGCCAGCGCTTCGCATGTCAATGCGCCGACGCAAATTTGAGCCCGACGATTCCGACAACGATGAGCCCGACGAAGAACCAACGTGCCAGCGTCGCGGGCTCGGCAAAGACATAGATGCCGATTACGAAGGTCCCGACCGCGCCGATGCCGGTCCAGACCGCATAGGCGGTGCCCATTGGGATGGTCTTCTGCGCGATTAACAACAGCGTGCCGCTGACGGCCATGCAGAGGGCAGCAAAACCGATCCAACCCCAGCTGAGCCCGTCATCGGTCATGCCCAGCTTCAGACCGACCGGCCAGCCCCATTCGAAGACGCCGGCGACACATAGATAAACCCAAGCCATCAAACCAATCTCCAGTGGAAACCGAAATCTCGCCCTTTGCTTGATCAGCGCGGATTGCGGCTCCCATCACCTCCAATCGCGCTTTTCGCCGCCTGATCCAAAGCCCGCAACCGCTCCAGCTTCTCCGCAATACGGATCTCGAGGCCGCGCTGCGCCGGAGCATAATAGCGCCGCGTCTCCAGCCCGTCCGGGAAATAGCACTCGCCGGCCGCGTAGGCGTCAGGCTCATCGTGGGCATAGCGATAGTCATGCCCATAGCCGAGTTCCTTCATCAGCCGGGTCGGCGCATTGCGCAGGTGCACCGGCACCTCCAGCGAGCCCTCGGAGCGGGCGTCCGCCAACGCGGCGTTCCAGGCGCTGTAGACCGCATTGCTCTTGGCAGCACAAGCAAGGTAGACCACGGCCTGGGCGAGGGTCAGTTCACCCTCCGGGCTGCCCAGCCGATGCTGGGCGTCCCAGGCCTCCAGCGCCAGCGTTAGCGCCCGTGGATCGGCATTGCCAATGTCCTCGCTGGCCATGCGCACGACTCGCCGCGCGATGTACAGCGGATCGCAGCCACCGTCGATCATCCGCGCCAGCCAATACAACGCGGCATCCGGCGCCGAACCGCGTACGGATTTATGCAGGGCCGAGATCTGATCGTAGAAAGCCTCCCCGCCTTTGTCGAAGCGGCGAAAGGTTCCTTCGATCACCTGGCGCACGGTCTCCGCATCGATACGCCGCCGAACGTCATCTCGTTGCTCCGCGCTCGGCTCGAGGTCCGAGTTTGAGGATCTGTCCCAGGAAACACCGGAACCCACCTCGGGCGCCAGATCTGCAGCGAGTTCCAGCAGATTCAGGACGCGGCGCGCATCACCGTCTGCGGCGCCCGCCAGCAACGCGCGCGCGCCATCCGCGATGTCGAGTGCCTGTTGACCCAGCCCGCGCTCCTCATCGGCGAGCGCCCGGTCGACCACCTGCTCCAGGTCTTCGGCATCCAACGCCTTCAGCACATAGAGCCTGGCGCGGGACAATAACGCGTTGTTCAGCTCAAACGACGGATTCTCCGTAGTCGCGCCGATGAACACCACCGTACCGTCTTCGACATGGGGCAAAAACGCGTCCTGCTGCGACTTGTTGAAGCGGTGCACTTCATCGATGAACAGAATGCTGCCTCTACTTTGCTGGGCACGCACCTGCTGCGCCTCCGCCACCGCGGCGCGGATATCCTTGACACCGGACAACACCGCCGAAAGCTTCAGGAAATGGCTGTCAGAATGTGCCGCGATCAGCCGCGCCAAGGTCGTCTTGCCCGTGCCCGGCGGCCCCCAAAAGATCATCGAATGCGGCCGGTCGGCGCCGATCGCGCTCCGCAGCGGCCGACCCTCCGTGAGCAAATGACGCTGACCGACGAATTCGTCGAGTTCGCGCGGGCGCATGCGCTCGGCGAGGGGTGGCAAAGGTGGAACAGGCATCAATGGTTCAACCAGCATCAGACGCGATAGACGCCGTCCGCACTAATCAGCGACGGGCGGCACAACCGACAACTGCAATTGTACCCAAACCTCGGGACCAAGCCCGCCAGGATCAGCGAGCATTCCGCGATTGCATCGCCATCATCCCAGCCATTGAACCACGAGCGGAATTGTGCCAAACGCGAGCACCGTGGTGGCCAAGACCAAACCGGCTGCCAATTGGCCGCACTCCCGAGAGAAGATCGCTGACAAGATAGCGACCGGCGCGGCACCCTAAAAGGGACTCCGTTTGGACCTGGGGCAACGCCAGCAGCTGCTCCATTGGTGCCGCTCTCTGGCGATTCCTCTGCCGCGCCACCTATACTTGCCGCATTGCCGTCACGCGCGGTCGCAAATCGCGAGGCGCCGGCGGCCGCCCGTTCACCAAAACGGAGAACGCTGACCGATGCCTACTCCCACCCTGCGGCGGCAGCGGCTCATGGCACTATTCTTGGCCGGGCTGCTGCTGTGGTTCTCCCCGTTGGTGTTGCGATTTGAGCACGGAGGCGAACTGTTCGGCATTCCGCTCCTGTACCTCTATCTGTTCGGCGTTTGGATCCTACTGGTGGCGGTAGCCGCATTAATCCTGGCTCGCCGTCATGGGTGAGACGGGCCTCGGCACGGACGGTTTTTCGGTGCCATTGGTCGTCGGTATCTCGTTTGGCTATTTGGGCCTGTTGTTTGCAATCGCCTGGTGGGCAGACCGCCGCGCGGCGCAGGGGCGCTCCGTCAGCGCGCATCCGACCGTGTATGCCCTCTCGCTGGCGGTCTATTGCACGGCTTGGACCTTCTACGGCAGCGTCGGGCGGGCTGCGGCGGACGGGATCGGTTTCCTGCCGATTTATCTCGGACCCACGCTGATCGCGCTACTCTGGGGCTCTTTGCTGGTCAAGATGGTACGGGTCGGGAAGGCACAGCGCATCACGTCGATCGCCGACTTCATCGCTTCCCGCTATGGAAAAAGCCAGGCGCTTGGCGGTCTGGTGACCATCATCGCCGTGATCGGCGTCATTCCCTACATCTCGCTGCAACTGGAGGCGATCGCCCGCAGCTTCACGATCCTGCTGCAGTATCCCGAGGTGCATATGCCTCAGTCATTGAACCGCCCGTTTTGGCAGGACACGGCCTTTATCGTCGCGCTCTTGCTCGCGGCCTTTACCATCCTGTTCGGCACCCGCCACCGCGACGCAAGCGAGCGGCACGAGGGGATGGTGGCCGCGGTGGCCTTCGAGTCCATCGTCAAGCTAGCCGCGTTCATCGCCGTCGGCATTTTCGTAACGCTCGGCTTGCTGGGTATCGGCGGGCCGGATCTGCCGCCGGCAACCGGCAATGCGGCCGCGGAGGTACTACTGGACCCGGAGCTGATCCCCTACCAAGACTGGGTCGCCATCTCGCTGCTCGCCGCCTTTGCGGTGATGCTGCTACCGCGGCAATTCCAGGTTATGGTGGTGGAGAGCAGCGGCGAGGATCGGATCCGTCGCGCCATCTGGCTGTTTCCGCTCTACTTGCTCTTGATCAATCTGTTCGTCATTCCAATCGCGCTCGCGGGCTTGCTGACCTTTCCCGATGGCTCGGTGGAGGCGGACACCTTCGTGCTGACGATCCCCATCGCCTTCGATCGGCCTTGGCTCGCGCTCACCGTCTTTATCGGCGGACTATCCGCGGCCACAAGCATGGTTATCGTCGAGACCATCGCGCTATCGACCATGGTCAGCAACGATCTGGTGTTGCCCGTACTACTGCGCCGATGGCGGAGGCGTCCGCTGCATGCGAACGTTGGCCAACGTCTGCTGCTCATTCGCCGTGGTGCCATCATCCTGATCCTCTTGCTCGGCTATGCCTACTATCAAGTCGCTGGCGACGCCTATGCGCTGGTCAGTATTGGCTTGATCAGCTTTGCCGCCATCGCCCAGTTTGCGCCAACCGTCATCGGCGGACTCTACTGGCGCGGCGGAACTCGCGAGGGCGCTGCCGCCGGATTGCTAGCGGGCTTCGCCGTCTGGATCTACACGCTGCTGTTGCCCTCCTTCGCCAAGTCCGGCTGGCTACCGACCGCGTTCGAGTCATCCGGTATCCTCGGCATCGAAGCGTTGCGGGCCCAGGCACTATTCGGCTTCGAGGGCTGGAACGAGATTACTCACTGCCTGTTTTGGAGTCTCTGCGCCAACATCGGCGCCTTCGTGCTTATCTCGTCCTTACGTGCGCCGAATGCGGTTGAAGCTGCACAAGCCAGTGCTTTCGTCGACGCCCTTCGCCGGCGCGCCCAAACGGGGCTGGCGCTCTGGCGCGGTAGCGCGGAGATAAAGGAACTGATGCATCTGTCCGAGCGCTTTCTTGGCGGTGCGCGCACCCAGCGCGCCTTTTCCGCGTTCGCCCAATCCCGCGACGTTGTCGACGTCGACGCACTACCGGCGGATGCCGAGACCGTCGAGTTCGCCGAGAATTTGCTCTCCGGAGCAATCGGCGGCGCATCGGCAAGGGTCATGGTTGCGTCGGTCACTCAGGAGGAGACGCTGGGTCTCGACGAGGTACTCGACATCCTCGATGAGGCATCCCAGATCCGCGCCTATAGCCATGAGTTGGAGCAGAAGTCGCGGGAGCTCGAGGCCGCTACCGCGGAATTGCGCGCCGCCAACGAGCGACTGACCGAACTGGATCGGCTCAAGGACGACTTCATGTCGTCCGTGACCCATGAACTACGTACGCCGCTATCGGCAATCCGCGCCTTTTCAGAAATCCTTTATGATGATCCGGAGATCGCACTGGATGAGCGCAAGCAGTTCCTCGGCATCCTGGTCAGCGAGACGGAACGTTTGTCGCGACTTGTAAACCAGGTATTGGACCTGGCAAAGATCGAATCGGGTCACGCCGATTGGCGCATGGAGGATGTGTCGCTGAACGAGGTTATCGAGCAAGCGATCGCCGCCACCAGCCAACTCATCAAAGAACGCGGAATCGCGTTGAAGGTCGATCACACTCCCGAGTCTTCGTCGGGTGCCGTGACAGTCTGTGGAGACCGCGACAGGCTGGTGCAGGTGCTCGTGAATCTGCTGTCCAACGCGGCCAAGTTCGTGCCCGAGGGCAACGGAAAGATTCGCATCAGACTGACCACCAAGGCCGGTCGCGCCAGGGTCTGCATCGCGGACAACGGCCCCGGCATCCCGCGGGAAGACCTGGGGCTGGTGTTCGAGAAGTTCCGACAGTCCGCCAGCGGTGGCGAGAAACCAATTGGCACCGGGCTTGGCCTTCCAATTTGCCGGCGCATCATCGAGCATCTGAGCGGACGGATCTGGGCCGAGGCGGGTCCCGAGAAAGGTGCTAATCTCTTTTTTGAGCTGCCGCTGGCGGCCAACTGCGCTAAAGAACCTGGCTGAATCAAACGAGTAGGGCAAGCAAGTCGACGCTGCGACGAAGAACCAACTCAGCCAAATTTGTCGAGCCGCCCAAGACACCAACAACAAGACCACCAACAAAGGCAAGCCAATGAGCAAGCGCGTCCTGGTCGTCGACGATGAGCCAAACATCGTCATCTCGCTGGAGTTCCTGCTCAAGCGGGCAGGAATGGAGGTACTGGTCGCCAGGGACGGCGAGGCCGGTCTGGCCGAGATCCGCGCTCATCACCCGGACCTTGTCATCCTCGACGTGATGATGCCGAAGCTCGATGGCTTCGCCGTATTGGACGCGGTGCGCGCGGACGCGTCGGTTAAGTCGACACCGGTGCTGATGCTAACCGCACGCGGTCGCGAAGCCGATCAAAAAAAGGGCCTCGCGCTCGGTGCCAACGCCTATTTGTCCAAACCTTTCTCGACCCACGAATTGGTCGAGAAGGTACAGGAGTTGTTGCGATGAACCTGCGCTCGACCGAGAATGTCGGCGCCGTCAAACCGGCGGTCGGGGATCGCGCCGGGCGCGCGCCGCTGCGCACCCTCTCCCGTAGCCAACCGCTGGTACTCGCACCCGAGACCACGCTGCGGGAACTCCTGTATCAAATCAGCCAGGGCAACGAGGACGCGGCGGTCATCGCAGATACCGGCAGCGGGCTGCCTCTGGGGCTCGTCACGCTGCGCGAACTATTGCATGTCATTTCCTTCGAGCGCGGGGATCTGGACGCCCCGGTCGCGGAACACATGATCGGCGCGCCGCTGAGACTGGCGGCGGACGCCTCGATTCACAGCGCCAAGGTACTAATGGCGAAACGCGGCGTGCGCCATCTGCTGCTGACCGAGCCAGATGGTCGTTTCTGCGGATTGATCGATCACGCCGATCTGCTCGGCTTGCGCGGCGACGGTCCGGACCTTCTTGTGGACATGATAGCCGCCGCCCGCGACATCGATGCCATGCTCCAGGCCGCGGATCAGGTACGCCGGCGCGGCGCCGAGCTCTTCCACGGCGGCATGGCTGTGGAAGCCCTTGGCCAATGGATGTCGGGTCTCAATGACCTGATCGGCATGCGCATCTGCGAGCTGGTAGAAGACGAGTTCGACCTACCCGCGGTGCCCTGGTGCTGGCTCGTGTTCGGCTCCGAAGGTCGATTGGAGCAGACCTTCGCGACCGATCAGGACAACGGATTGCTTTTCATCCCGCCGATGCCAGAGACCACCGAGAACACGCGCGCGGCATTCCTTCCGTTCGCCCAGGCCGTCAACGACGCCCTGCACCACTGCGGTTTCGAACGCTGCAGCGGCAAGATCATGGCCGGCAACCCGGACTGGTGCCTGAGCGCCGATGAATGGCGCGGTCGCTTCGACAACTGGCTGCGGATCCCCGACCCCGAATCGCTGCTCCATGGCACGATTTTCTTCGACTTTCGGCCACTTTACGGCAGCTTCGAGCCCGTGGATCAACTCCGTGCCTGGCTGGCCAGAAAAGCGCCGGAGAATCAGCGCTTTTTCCACGCCCTCGCGGAACAAACCCTCGCTGTCGCCCCACCACTGGGCTGGGCCGGACAGTTCAGCTACGACCGCAATCGCGACTTTCCGCACAGCATCGATCTCAAACAGCAGGGTGCACGCCTGTTCAGCGACGCCGCCAGACTCTGGGGCCTGCAGATCGGGGCTTGGTCCACCAGTACCGCGGACCGCCTGCGCGCCACCGGCGCCGCCCAAGAACGCACACCAGAGGACATCGCCGCCGATATCGAGGCCTTTCACCTCATCCAACGCTTTCGCATCAACCAACAACTCGCCACAAAAGACCCCGACGGCGTCAATCGCGTCGATCCTAGCGACCTTAACGAGCTACACCGGTTGATGCTGAAAGAGGCGTTTCGGCAGGCGAAGAAACTCCAGCTCAGGCTGCGGCAGCAATTTGGGCTGTGAGATTGCCAACGCCGCGGCAACGCGCAACGGAAGCACGATTCTCATGTTCCGAGGTGCTGCAATCGCACCACGAACGTTGGCGATATTCTTCAATCGACCCCGTTGCCCGACGCGGCCGCCACGGATCCGGGCACCACGGATCCGGGCAATGGAGTCCGGGGCTTCAGCCCCGGAAGTGCCCGCACCCAATCGCACTGAAGAACGACGAGGCCAAAGCCTCGGACTCCAACAATCGGCAGTCCTCCAAGTTTGGTTGACAGGCGCGATAGTAGACGTCGGCACAAGAGTCTTGCCAGTGAGAAACCACTTTACTGGAAAGGGCCTGCATCCCCTATCGACGGCTTAACAAACTCAAGCTCGATGCGACGATTCACAGATGGCCCCAGTCGCCATTCCTCCGCCAACTCTACCTTCGGTTCACTCTCTCCCTTACCTCCGAAACTCAGGTCCGCGCTGGGTATACCATTACCAGCCAGAAATTGCGCGACTGCCTCCGCGCGGCGTTCAGAGAGACGCTCGTTGACATCCGCGCGGCCACGGTGATCCGTGTGTCCGACGACGCGGACCTGCAAAGGAAGAGACTGCCTGATTTCCCCCACCAGCAACTCCAGGAACGTCAGCGCATGGGAATCCAGCGTCACGCTCCCGGCTTCGAACTGGACCTTATCGCCTAAATCGGCGACGAGTCGATTCGGGCTGGCGCGTTCGACGCTGAGCATCGAAGCGCGCAAATCGGCCTCGAGCTCTTCCATCGGCATCTCCGACGCATCTCTCACGTCGGGTGGTTTTTCTTCAGTCACTGCAGACTCGGCGCTATTCAGGGGTGCGCCGGTCGCGGCATCATCGACCTCTCTCTGCTCCGAGCGCGCAACGCTTGAGGCGGCAATCTCCGAAGATTCCTTTCCGCTCGGCTCCGGGCGGTCTTTGTCCGGCGCAAACGCGGAGGGCGACGCAAGACCCGCGATCGATGAAGTGCTTTCTGCATCCGGTGGCGTCGCAGCCCCTGAGGAAACACCCGTGGCTTCCAAAAGCGCCTCCGGTTCGGCCGTTGCGGCTGCATCAACGGATTGCGGAGCAGCGCTGCGCGATTCAAAAGGCGATTCGCCATCCGACAAATTATCCGCCGGCCCTTCCGGAAGCGACTCCGCCTGCGTCGATTGGACAGACTCATCGCCAGACTTCGGCGGTCGATCGACTACCCCTGGCCGAGACGGCGCTCGGGGACCAACGGCACGAACGTCATCGCGCGCCACCGGATCTAGGGGATCAGGAGTCGCGAGCTGCTCACGGTCGTTGGCGGTTGACTGATCCCGACGATTGCCGCCGCGAGGAGGTAGCGCTTGGTCGCTCTCGTTATCTGACGGTTCGACCGCACCAATCGGCATACTCTGCTCGAACAGGGCGCGCAGCGAGGCCAGAAGTCCTGGCCTACCTTGCCAGAGCAGACCGGCAACAAGAGCAAGCAAGGCCAATCCACCCACAACCAGGGCCCGCCGCTGAAACACTGAGTCTCGCTTGCGCCCCGCAGCATGTTCAATGGCCGGAATTCGCCCGAAATCATCGAAAGGAAGAAACGACGTCCCAGCGTTACCAAGGTCCGCGACATGTCGCGTCAGAGCGACAATATTTGGATCCGCCTGGGTCTTCAGCTTGTCTTTCCGCGGAGCGTGCACTGGGTTTGACGTCGGTCGTTGGGTACCGGTACCAATTCCCTCGATGCTCCTGTTCGAGTCCCCGTCATCTGCGGCATGCGCATTCTGCCTGGGTCCAATCACGGCCGCGTCAGTGACTGAGGTTGCAACGTCAGAGTTTTCGGGCAACGTATCCGATGTTCCAGAGGCTGCGGAACCGGCATCAGCATCACCATCCGAACCACCCTTCGCCCCAAAAGCATCACCAAATGACTTCGTGGGCGCAGGATTCTGAGCAGGCATCGCACTCACAGTCTGAGCCTGCGTTTGGGTCGAGCTAGACCCTGGATTGTCAGAACGAACCTCCCGATCATCCGCTCCAAGACCAGGCGAAGCGGCGGTGGCTTGTTCGGACCGCCGACGCCGAGGTTCTACGGAACGCTCCAACGGAATCAACAGATGATCGGCCTGGGTCTCGACGAACTCATCGACGATATCCGCGGTGACGGCCGGCCGCTGTGCCGCATACGCATAAACCAGCGCCGAATCGCAGATCAGATTGATCAGCCGCGGCACACCCTTGCTGTAGCCGTAAACCGCATCGCAAGCATCCGGCGCAAAGAGGTCGCCAGGCGCGCCAGCAACCGCGATTCGGTGCCGAATATATCCTTCGGTGTCCGTTTCGCTCAGTGCGCTCAGGTGATAGGACGCAGACACCCGTTGCACAAACTGCTGCAGTCCCGGCTGGCGCAGCAACTCCCTCAGCTGAGGCTGCCCCAGCAACATCAGTTGCAGCACCAGATCCTTGTTCGAGTTGATATTCGACAACAGCCGAAGCTGTTCCAGATTCTCGCTTCCGAGATTCTGAGCCTCGTCGACGATCAGCAAGGTGCGCTTCCCTCTTGCGTACTCGCCGATCACGAAATCGACGAAGACCTGATGCAGGTCGACCTTGCCAAGCGCTCGAGTATCGATGTCGAAGCTTGAACAGACCCATTGCATCAAATCTCCAAGCGATTGATGCGTATGCGAAATCAGCCCGATTGTGAAGCCTTCGTCCAGCCGATCCAGCAAACTCCGCATCACGGTTGTCTTGCCGACACCGATCTCGCCGGTCAGCACGATAAACCCGGCCTGATTCAACAGGCCGTACTCAAGAATCGTCAGTGCCTCTTCGTGACTCGGACTCAGATAGATAAAGCCGGGATCAGGTAACAGCGAAAACGGCTTCTCTCGAAGCTCGAAATAGGATTCGTACATGATCCCTATGATGCCTTCCGATTAGACCGAAACCCCTGGCCAGAGGTCATTCACTCGGGGATAAAACGACGCAAGGACGGAGCCATCGACTGGCTGAACTCCGTCAGGATGCGATCGGCCTCGCTGACATCTGCACCAGGTTCGATACGGGTGGTCAATCGGACTAGGGCACCATCCGACCGATTGCTTACCAGCGAATCCCAGAACAGAAACCACTTGACCAAGTACTCGTTCGTCATGAACCGGCCACGCTGCTGGAACCAGTAATAGACAAGCAGTCGCTCATCTCCCATCTGGATCAAGGACCGGTTCACACGAAGCGGACCGCCATCTTTCCCGGCGCGAGGAACCACGACCTGTGAGAAGGTTTGCATCTCCCATCCGCCACCCGGCAGGCAGGACTTCGGTGAATGTACTGAAGCGCCTTTCCGTTGGGACTCGTAATAAGCAATATAGAGGTTGATCGATTCTCCGTCTTTCGAGGAAAACTGCGCCATTCGGTAATCGTCGAGCTTCAGCGCATCCAGGTAGATCTGCTCCATGCGTTCAGTCCGTCCCTGCCATTCTCCCAGGGCAGTCGGGAAGAAAAGAAGGCTGGCCCGTTCGGGAATCACCTCTTCGCGATGTGGCAACGCCTGGGATACAACAGCTCCAATCAGCATTAACGGGACAACGGCGTAGAAGGATTTTGGAATCCGCCGAGATTGAACCGCCGCGTTCGCTGGCAAAGGCTCTGGTCCCTCAATAGCAAAGGCCTCTCGCAATGGAATCGTATGTTTGCCAATCCGCGCCAGCAACCACATCAGCAAGACCAGCAGTAGAGCGCAGGCCATAAACACAACCCAACCTTCAAAGTCGTGCAGAAAGCCCTCGGCCTGCTCGATGCCCCCATATTCCACCAAGACACCGATGACCCCAATCCGAAAGCTATTCATCAACACCGTGATCGGAATCGTCGCAAGAAAGAGCAACACCTTTTTCCATAGCGCACCCTTAAAGATGTATGCGGCGATGTATCCGAGCGCCATTAATGGGAATAGGTAGCGCAGACCGCTACAGGCCTCGGCGACCTGCAGCTTATAGGAGCCGAGATCAATCACATTGCCTTCAAGAAACACCGAAACGCTGAATAGCCGAATCACCCATACTCCAATTTGGGACGAAATCAGCTGTAGCTCCGCGGACAAGCTGTTATAGAGAAACGCCGGCAGCGGCACCGTGAAGAACAAAAGCGCATACGCTGGAGCGACAATCTTGAAAGCCTGCCAGCCCATAAGTGAAAGCAATGTACCGCCGAGCGTGATCAAGAATGCGTACTGAATTAATGCATAGATCGTCCCAAGCTCGGCAACGACATACAAGAAAAGCCCAAAGAGCACGACGACAATGCCAACCCAGCTCCAGTGAAACTGGGTCCGAGCAATTTCCGCAGACCTCTGCCAGACGAAATAGATCGCCACAAACGGCAGCATAAACCCGTGGCTATACTCCTCTCGTTCCCAAGCCGCGAACATGGCATCCAACCCGTCGCGGAAGATCCAGTACATCAGCGCCAGTGCTGCGCCGATCAGCAGCCACTGGAACACCTGCATCTTCCAGATTGCTCCAGGCACCGTTGGATCATCGCGACGAGTTGATAGGCTATTGGGTTCTGCTTCCATGGTGCAATAGTCCGAAGTTGAAAACGCTTTCATTGGCCACGAGAGACCACAAGACATGAATCCTAACCGTGCGCCATCGCGCTGTCCATGCGGCAGCGTGCTGAGCTATCTGCACTGTAGCGCTTTTCACGGCGCAGGCAGACACAATCGGACGTCATCGCAGGAGCGACGACGGTGGCGGGCCTGAGGGTTTTCGCTCAGTAGCAGGTCGAAGCCCGCAGGAGATGAGGTCGATTCTCATCTATTGGGGATGAAAAGCGAGCGCCAGACTGGAACCGGCTCGGTCCGATCGCAGCGTGGCGTGCTGAGTAGGGGGCGTTATCCGGTAGCCGGTAACCGAGATCGGCTGCACCAGCGAGCGCCTCGGCCGCGGGCGGCACTGAAGTCCGCACGGCGCTCAGCCTCAGCAACGAGACTCAGCAGGCTCGCGTCCTGCGCCTTCGGCAATCGTACACCAGCACCGCGTCCACCAACGCGGAGCCGAACCTTGGCCGAGATGAATCGCCTGAAAGGCGATCCGCAGCGCGTGGAAACGCTCGAAGTCTTGGGCTCGCGGTTCGACAGGATGCAGCATGACATCGCCGGCGAGTTCCCGGCGCGCTTGTCGCTAGCTATTGCAGAGGTGCTAGCCCGCAAGTATCGAAGTACCGACATGATTTGCGATGCCGGGCCCCGACTTCTCCGATTACTTGCACACTAACCTTTGTAACGGACTCACGTATTGAGTCAGCGCCCGGTTAGGCTGAAACCGTCACGAACGAAGGGAAGATCTCGGACATGCAGGAACGATGGTTTCAGTACTGGGGCAAATCAGAGGAGTGGGGCAACTTCCATCTGTTGCATTTCCATTGCCCTGATTTGGCAGCGTACGGCACCGTGATGCTTCAACGGCATGACCGGTGTCGGAAACTCCTAGCGGATCGACTTGATATCGCCGAAGCGTCGCTCATCGCTTGGTCGGCCTTCGCGCTGTGCCTGCACGACACAGGACAATTCAGCTATCGATGCCAAGGACTGGAGCCAGATTTCCCCGGACTTTCAGAGCCCCATCCCGCCGCATGTCGCTGCATGGTAAGTAATGGCACCGATGGGTGGCATTTGTGGCTAAGGGGCACTCGAAACGAACGATTTTAAGGTGTTACGACCGGTATCGTTGGATAGCCGTTCGGTTGGATCCTGCCGGTCGATCCGTATGGAATCGACTTGGGCAGGCCGATGCGGACTCTGACCGCATTCAAAGAAAAGATGGAAAACGGACAATTCAGATTCGAGCAACTCTCCCCAGCCGCGCGAACAGTATGGGCGAAGAGCGGGCTCAACTCTTGTCATAGCTTGCTTGCGCACATGCTCGATGTCGCAGCAGTCTGTGAGGCCATTTTGCGTCGCGAGTCTTGCCAAAGCCTCGAGTGGGTGTGTCGCGCGCTCGGATTGCCCCGAGACCGAGCATCGCGTTGGGTTACCGCTATCGTGGGTTTACATGATTTCGGCAAGGCCATACCGGGATTCCAGTTCAAGTGGCCCGACGGACAACGTGCCTTAGCCGCAACCGGCCTGCCCTTCAAATCGATGGCGTTGTCTGTTCATCGACACGAACTAGCCAGCGCAGCGCTCTTGCGCAGATTGCTGCCATCCCGGTTCGGCAACGATGGCTGGTCATTGGCGGTGACGATGGCACTTGGGGCGCATCACGGCTACATGCCGCGTTCGCGGGAAATCAAGGACGCCTTGCCGCTGCATGAAGGTCCAGGCTGGAAAGAGGTCAGGACGGAGATCCTCGACGCCTATCTGCAAACGCTGCAACCGTTCGACGAACCCACTGTTGCCACCATTGCTCTGCCGGTCGTCGTCTGGCTGGCCGGTTTGACCAGCGTGGCCGACTGGATCGGCTCCAACCAAGACTGGTTTCCACTCGGCGAGCGCACCGAGTCGCTCATCGAGCATTACGAATACGCTCGCGGGCTCGCCGAGCGGGCGCTGAACACAATCGGCTGGCCCGGATTCCGGATTCTGTTGACGGCGGAAGCGGACACCGACACGCTCGTTTCGCGCATGCTAGGGCGATCAAGCTATCCCATCGTTGCCCGCCCACTCCAAAGTCTCGCCGATCGGTTACTGCAACAGGCCGACGGACCAACCCTGATGATTGTCGAAGCCCCTATGGGCGAGGGCAAAACGGAGTTGGCTATGCTTGCACACCTCCGGCTTCAAGCAGCCAACGGACATCGGGGGCTATACGTGGCACTGCCAACCCAGGCCACTGGGAATGCCATGTTTGATCGCGCCCTGACCTTCCTGAGGTCATTTGCACGGGATATTCGTCTGGACATCCAATTTGCGCAGGGCGGCAGCATGCTTGACGAGCGCATTCATCGCTTACGCGGCGTCGACGCATCAGACGCGGAATCCGTCGCATCCTCAGCCTGGTTCTCCGAGCGCAAGCGGCCATTGCTATCTCCATACGGTGTCGGAACCGTTGACCAGGCGCTCTTTGCCACCCTTAACGTCAAGCATCACTTCGTGCGCCTATGGGGTCTGGCCAATCGGGTCGTGGTTCTGGACGAGATCCATGCCTACGATACCTACACCACGACACTGATCGAGGCCCTGCTGCGCTGGCTCAAGGCCATGGGATGTTCCGTCGTGCTAATGAGCGCAACACTGCCGACAAGTCGGCGAGAGGCATTGCTCAACGCCTGGGGCGCTCAAGACCGCAATGACATCCCCTATCCCCGCGTGCTGATGACCAAAGGCAATGAAACGCTTGGTCAACAGGTTCCAAGCCGCCCGCTCGAACCCGTCCATGTCACCGGCATCGATGAATCATTGGAAACAATCGCGACGACAGCCACCGGCTGTCTCGCGCAGGGAGGCTGTGGTGTCGTCATCATGAACACGGTACAGCGTGCCCAGGACCTCTATCGCATGCTGCGCGACCGCATCCATGATGCCGATGGACTGATGCTGTTCCACGCGCGCTTTCCCGCGGACGAACGCAGCCAGCGAGAGCGGACAGTTTTGGAACGCTTCGGCCCTGACAAACCGGATTCGCGGCCTAAACGCGCCCTGTTGATCGCCACCCAAGTGGTCGAGCAGAGCCTGGATCTGGACTTCGACTTTATGCTTTCCGATTTGGCGCCGATCGACCTGCTATTGCAACGCGCAGGGCGACTGCATCGGCATCAGCGAGAGCGTCCCGCAGCGCACGAGCAAGCGAGACTTGTCGTGTCAGGACTGGTCAACGAACGGCCACCCGAGTTGCAGGATACCGCCTGGGGTTATGTCTATGACCCCTACATTCTTTACTGCACTTGGAAGGTCGCCAGCGGCGAATCCCTGTGGACGTTCCCAGGAGACATCGATCGTCTCGTTCAGATGGTTTACTCCCAAGAACCATTTCAAGAGGAAGATAGGCCCGAGTTGCTGGCGTTGCTCGACAAGGCACTCGGCGAGCACTACGCCAATGCGCAGGAGCACCGACAACGGGCGGTGAACGCCGCAATCAATGCAGAGGATGAACCGCAGAACGCGTATCAGGACACGCCCCGAGCCGATGAGGACAATTCAGGTAAAGGCCCAGTTGTCGTTACTCGTCTCGGGCAGGACAGCCTGACCGTCGTGCCCGTATTCACATCCGAGGACGGCTGGCGCCTACTGCCTGGCGACACACCATTCGACCCCGGAGAACTGCCTGATGACGGCCTCGCCCGGCGCCTCTTCGCTCGCCAACTGCGGGTCTCCCGCCAGGGGCTAGTGCAAGCGCTGCGGGCCGAGCCTACACCAAAGGCCTTCGACGAGCACCCGCTTCTTCGTAACCTCAAGCCCCTGTTACTGCGGGCCGGAGAGACAGAGGTTGGATCGCTGCGGATCAGTCTCGATCCAGAACTCGGTCTGGTCTATGAAAAGCCGGCCGCACCTACGGAGGGAGCATGACACAGCAACCACCCCTGGCCTTCAACCTACTGGACGAGCCGTGGATACCCGTTCGCACCATCTCCGGCGAGGTGCGAGAAGTCAGCCTCAGCAGCGCCTTACTTGATTCCGCGGAGTACAGCGCCCTGGCCGAGACCTCGCCACCGAATCTGATCGCACTGCATCGCTTACTGCTCGTTGTCTTGCACCGAGCGCTAACGCTGCACCATGGTCCCTGGAAAGATGCGGACCGGGCGCGTTGGTACCGCGAAGGGTTACCCACGAACCCGATTCGTGCCTACCTGGAGCAATGGCGAGACCGGTTCTGGCTGTTCCACCCTGAGTATCCGTTCATGCAGGTCGCTGCTTTGGGTGACGCACCTGAAACCAAGGAAAAGCAAAAATCCTGGACCCAGATCGCTCTCGACGCCGCACACGGAAACACACCATTGGTCTTCGATCATGCAGTGGATGATCGTCCAGCCGAGATTCCTGCCGCTTCTGCTTGCAGACGGTTGCTGGGTACCCTGCAGTTCACCCCTGGAGGCTTGGTCAAGACGTTGCGGAGCTCCGACAAAGCCGGTGCCTTGGCCAACACCGCCGCCGTGCTGCCGATAGGGTCAACCCTCTGCGAGACCACCATTCTTGGGCTTCATCGACCAAATGCCACTGGCATCGATGACTGCCCAACCTGGGAAAAACCCCCAGCGACAACCGTCGCGCTGCGAGGAAATCCAACCTTCGCGACCGGCCCCAACGATCGCTACACGAGGATCAGCCGCGCAGCCCTCCTGCTGCCGGAGGAAAGTCTCGGCGGCAACGTGCGCTGCATTAGATTCGCCGTCGGAGTCGCCCTTGAGGAGGACGCGAACGCGCCAGATCCGATGGCCTGTTACAGATTCAATAAGGAGGGGAAACCGATCCGGGTGTCTTTCACCGAAGGTCGCTCTATTTGGCGGGAGTTGCCTGCACTGGTCCCTGATCCTTCCGGTAAATTCAACCTGCCTCCTTCCATCTTGGAAAGCGCGACGAACGTGTTCGACTTGCTGGGGAAGTTGGACACCCCTGTCCAAGTCCTCGTTGCAGGACTTGCCAGCGATCAAGCAAAGCTACTCCGCTGGCGAGCTGAACTCCTGCATCTCCCCCTGTCACTGCTATCCGACCCGGATGCGGCCGCCGAGCTTCGCCACTGGATGCGCTTTGCCGACGACTTCTATTTTCGGCTTCGGGACCTGTGCGCACAAATGACCGCGGCCGCCATGCCCGACCCGAACCACAAGGACACCAAGAAGAAATCGAAAGCTATCGTCGACAACGGCCCGACCGCGGCAGTGTTCTTCTCTGCAGCTGAGAGCGGTCTCCCGGGCCTGATGCAGCGGATCGTGACCGGTGACGGCGACGCGACCCAGGCGTTCTGGATGCAGACCCTGAAGACCGCCGCCCTACGAGCGCGGGAAGCGGCTTGTCGCACACTTGGCAACTCAACCGCTGCCCTGCGCGCCGAGGCGCGTGCCTACCCTCGGTTCAGAGGCTTGTTGCAAACCCTCGAACCGATTGAAACCGAAGATATAGCAACGGAGGCAAACGCATGAGCGAGCACGCCGAATCTTTCATCGCCCACCTGCACGGACTCGCCGAGCGCGACCGCGGCGCACTAGCGCACCTGCGCCGAAGTCTCGGCTTCTCCCCCGGTGCCTACCCTCATGCCTACCCCTATGTGGAGCGATTTGTCGGCGCGGATAAGCACGCGAACGACCCTTGGCGAAAGGCCCTGTACCTGACCGCTGGCCTGTTCGCGTTCCACCCCGAGCATCGGAAAGGCACATCGTTGGCGGCTGCCCTTGGTCAGGTTGCACGGGCTCGAGCAAGCGACAGCATCGAGCAGCGGTTCATCGCCCTCATCAGCGCCGAGGTCGAAACCATCCCGCACATGCTGCGCCAGGCTGTTTCCCTGCTCTCCGCGGATGGTCTGCCCTGCGACTTTTCACGGCTCTTGGACGATCTCGGGGTCTGGTTGCGGCCCCATGATCCTGAAGGCCGCGACCGGCTTCGTCAACGCTGGGCTCGTGATTTCTACCGCGCCTACGATGCCGTGCAAGACCCCGCGGACCGCTTCGATCAAGCCACCGCCGATACCCAATCTGCCACCTGACAAGGAGCGCACCATGAGCCTCTTCATCGAATATCACCTGATCCAGAACTTTGCCCCGTCCAATCTCAATCGGGACGACACCGGCGCTCCCAAGGACGCGATCTTCGGCGGTCAGCGCCGGGCGAGAGTCAGTAGCCAATGCTTCAAACGGGCGATCCGCCTCAAGTCCTCCGAAATGGCCGCCATCCCAGAAGAGAACAAATCTATACGAACAAAGAAACTCAAGGAAATGCTGTCAAATAGACTCATTGAACTTGGCCGGCAAGAGCCCGATGCGCGCATTGAGGCGGCACTCGCCGCCGCCGGTTTGAAGGTGAAGGAAGACGGCAAGACAGAGTATTTGTTGTTCCTCGGACAAGGCGAGATCGACGGATTAGCAGAGCTTATCCATCAGCACTGGGACGACTTGGCCGGCGCACCAGCAAACACTGATGGCAAGGCGAGGACGAAGAAAGAGGCGAAGGCCAGCGCACCGCCCGAGGTCGTCAAGGAAGCCAAGGCTCTGCTCGATGGAAAAAAGGCGGTCGACGTCGCGATGTTCGGGCGCATGCTGGCGGACATGCCCGGCGTCAACCAATACGCCGCGTGCCAGGTCGCCCATGCCATCAGCACCCATCGAGTCGAGCGCGAGTTCGATTACTTCACGGCCGTCGATGATATGGGGGACATCGACGAGACCGGCGCCGGAATGATCGGCCAAATCGAGTTCAACTCGGCCACCTTCTACCGCTATGCCGTCATCGACGTTCCCAAACTCGCCGGCAACTTGCGCAACGACCGGGAGCTTGCTCTGACCGGCATCCGCGCTTTTACGCAGGCCATGGCCCGCGCTATCCCTTCAGGCAAGCAAAACACCTTTGCCGCACACAACCCGCCGAGCTTCGTCGGTATCGTGTTGAGGCACGCCAGTCCCTTCAACCTAGCCAATGCGTTCGAGAAGCCCGTCTGGCCTCGCCAGGACCAGGAACTGACCGCCCTGTCCGTGGGCAAGCTGGGCGAACAGGAAGCGAAGGTTGCCGGTGCGTTCGGCGATGGCCGTGACGAATGGGCCTATCTGGACCTCACCGGCGCCTGGCCCGACGACAAGGGCGAGAAACAGACGAATCTCGACGAACTCGCTGATTGGGTGATAGAGCGCACGCGTTCCGGACTGGAGGACTGATCATGCCGACGCTGCTTCTGCGGTTGGCAGGGCCTATGCAATCCTGGGGGACCACCAGCCGCTTCGATGAGCGCGACACGCAGTTGGAACCCTCTAAATCCGGCGTGCTGGGCCTAATCTGCGCCGCCTTGGGCCGCGATCGATCCGAACCGGTCGACGATCTCGCCGCGCTCCGAATGGGTGTGCGAGTAGACCGCGAGGGATTGCTGATGCGCGACTACCACACGGCAACGGGAGTCATGACCGCAGCCGGAAAACGGGACGTGCATCGCACCGTCGTCAGTCCTCGCTTTTACCTGTCCGACGCGGCTTTTTTGGTGGGCCTCAGCGACAATAACGCCGAGCTGTTGAGCAATATCCGCACCGCGATCCGCACACCGGTTTGGCCACTCGCCCTCGGACGCAAGGCTTTCCCGCCTGGCTTGCCCATCTTGCTTGACAACGATCTCGTGGACGCTACGCTACGGGACGCATTGCTTCATGCGCCGCGCATTGCAGAGCAACGCCGTGAGCACCGCGGTGATCCACTCCGATTCATTTTGGAAGACGAGCAGTTCGGCTCGGTCCGACTGGACCAACCCGTAGCGCCATTCTCAGAGCGTCGCTTCGGCCCGCGGTTCATCGTCTCGGAGGTGGTGCATGTTCCTGAATAAGCTCACGCTTGATCCAGCACACCCCCTTGCGCGACGCGACTTGAGCAATTGCTACGAGATGCATCGTACCTTGGCCCGCGCGTACGCCCCGAATCCAGAGACACCACCACATCGATTCCTTTGGCGCCTGGAACACAGCCCGGTCGCCTCCCCTTCAGCGATCCTTCTGGTGCAGTCGGACTTTGCTGCCGATTGGTCGGCATTGGACAAGCTACCGGGGTATGCACGCGAAATTCTGGACAATAAGCCAGTGAACCTGGAAAAGCTCATCCGAGACGGTGGACGCTGCCGTTTCCGCTTGTTGGCCAACCCAACGGTCACCCGCGACGGCAAACGGCACGGACTGGCCAAGGAAGACGAGCAATGCACCTGGCTTGAGCGACAGGGCAAGCGCTGCGGATTTGAAGTGCTCGGCTGCGTTCGGGCAAGCAACGCTCGCGTGCAAGCGCGTCAAGGCCGGCATGGGCGACCTATCACACTACAAACAGCGTTGTTTGAAGGAATGCTGGCGGTAACCGATGGCGAAACTCTCAGCGTCAGCGTGCGACAGGGCATCGGACATGGCAAGGCCTGGGGGCTTGGACTGCTATCGCTGGCGAGGATCGCATGAAAAACTACAACCTAGACAGCTTGCAAGAACACACTGCCGACTCGACGCGAGAGGCTCAAGCCGGTCGGATTTCCGTAGTAACAAACGAGGATGGCCCCTTGTTATTAGCCGTGCCTTTAGATGAACTTTTGCTCAAGTACGGCGTCAATATCGACCTCGCCGTCAAGCTGTTTGATGCCGAGACGCTCTCGCTCGGCAATGCGGTCAAGCTCGCGGGCATGCCGCTGACCCGTCTTCATGGATCATCTCAAGCATGCCGGAGTTCCGATTGCTCGTCCTCAACCCGGTGAGTTGGAGCAAGAACTTGCAGCCTTTGGTGGATAGAATCGCCGTCGACGCCGAACCGCTGATCGCACTGGCAAGCACAAGGGGGAATCGAGCGAGATCAAGCCGCTTCTGACGCAGTTGGGAGATTCCGGCTATTACCTTTCACGCCAATTCATCGAAGACGCCTGTCGCCAAGCTGGCGAATAGCGTCAGCGGCCAGACGTCGCAGCAGTGCGAGCCGACTGCCGGGAGAATATAGGATGCTGCCTCCACTAAAACCCATCGCAATGAAAGAACGCGTCTCCATGATTTTCATCGAGTACGGAGAGATCGACGGACTCGACGGCGCGTTCGTCGTCATCGACAAGGACGGCGTGCGCACCCACATCCCCGTCGGCAGCATCGCCTGCATCATGTTGGAACCCGGCACCCGCGTTTCCCACCGAGCCGCCGCGCTCGCGGCGCGCGTCGGCACCTTGC
>JBATTL010000460.1:0-1525 GCA_049670525.1 Thiohalocapsa sp.
CAACGGCCTGGGTACGGCTTCGGGCAGACGCAAACCGCCTTGCGGCCTGTGCGGTGCTCGCGGCCTGGTTCGCTGACGAACAACTTTGCCGGGAGAACCGACAATGCCTGCGATTTCCCGCTATTCCGTGATGATGGCCGCCGCCGTGCTGATCGGCGCGGGCCTCACAACCCTCGATTTGCTGACCGACCCGGATCCCGTCGCCCCGGCCGAGTTTGAGATCGATGCATTGGAAAAAACGTTGATCGTGATCGGCGCCGGGGGAGTCTTCATGCTGATCCGCCGAACGCGGCGCCAACACAGGGAACAGATGGCGCTGATCGAGGCGCTGGGCATTGCTCACGCCAGCGGGATGGACTGGCGCAACCGTGCGCGGACCTACCGCGCCGGACTCGGCGTGGAGATCGCAGGGCAGTTCCGGAGCTGACGTCTTACCGATGCGGAGCAGGAGATCGGATGGATGCTGCTGAAGGGCCTCTCCCATAAAGAGATCGCGGCCTTGCGCGGTACGGCTGAGTCGACCGTGCGCCAGCAAGCGAGGGGGCTCTACGGCAAATCCGGCCTGCCGGGCAAGACGGCGTTCTCCGCCTATTTTCTCGAAGACCTGCTGCCGGGTCGTGGGGAGCAGGCGCCAGATCCCTCGAGCCGAGAGGGATAAGATTAGAGACCAACGTCGCGGGGAACCTACCTCTGGCCGACCAACGGCAGGACGCGGGTTCTGGCCCAGACCGTCAGAAATCTGCAGCACCAGTCACAAAGTCACAGCAAGATCACAGGGTCACCATTTGGCTGACCCGGCTCAATAGGCGACGAAAGATCCTCGCGGCTGGGCGCGATTGATCGTTGTCAATACTCCACGGAACGCTACGTTGTGCCTGCGACACGCCGTCGGTTCTCTGTGTGGTGGTTGCGGAGCCGATCCGCACCAGTCACCCTTCAGGTTCTAGGCACTGGGGCTGCTCCCCGTGGGGAGAAGGCACTCGGCCCATTGCTCATTCGAGCCCCAGAAAATCGTCGGTACCCCGCCAAGGTCCAAGTGGTGCACGACAGTGTTTGGAAGCGGGCCATGCGTTCACAGATCTTTGGCTTGCGCTCCGGTGGACTACAGCCAACCAATTCTGGCTCACTGGCAGGGACGTCTCGGTCACAAACGTTGTCGCTCCGTGGTTGTTGTGCGGGAAAACGGGCCAGGAAGAACGGGTCAGGTTCAATTTCAAGCAAGCCGAGTCCGGCGACTGGTCATCGCGGTCGGGCGCCGCTACGCTCAGTATATCAACCACACCTACGGTCGAATGGGCACCCTCTGGGATAGCCCAATCGCCTTCGGCACATCCGCTGTAGTTGGCGCTCGCGGCTGAGGCCGTGTCGAGACGGGAGGCCCATCGTGCCTTGTTTGCCGCTGCGCTCGACGAGGCGCCGCTCTGCGATCTACGCATAGCACTCAATCAGGATCAGCCGATCGGCAATGATCGCTTCTACGCCGAAATACACGCGATGACCGGACAGCGTCGTGAACCGCGAAAGC
>JBATTL010000461.1:0-2079 GCA_049670525.1 Thiohalocapsa sp.
TTTTTGCGCTGCACGACGTTGGCCGTCTGCCGCTCCGGGGTCTCGTGGCGCATGATGCCCCGGATCCATGCTTTGGGCTTGAGCTCGGCGAAGGCATGATTGAGCGGAGCATGCTTGATCTTGCGGACCACGGTGGAGAACAGCGCGGAGCGGGGATCGCACCAGCCGGAGTAGTCGCGCTCGATCTCGCCCGGCGTCAGCGGGCTCCGATAGGTCTTGAGGTTGTAGCCCGTGGCCCGAAAGTAGTCGATCATGCGATAGGTAGCGGATGTGTAGAACCCGTGATCGACGAACACCAGCGGGAATTCCCTGCTACCAATGGCCGAGGCCATCAGATGCGGCATGGCCGCGGACGTCTCGCCGCCGGATGTGGTCAAGATGACGCGCCCGGCGTAGGTTTCGTGCGCGTCCCGGATGCGCTGGATGGTCGTTCGTGTTTCCTGATTGATCAACGGGGCCACCTGGGATTGGATTGAGTCAAGGCGTAGAGGCGCGAAATGGTGTGGTTCGGTGGGTTCTTGGCAGACACCGGCGCACAACTGTTGTCTAGCCAGCGGAGCTTGGCTTTGTTGGTTCATGCTGGCGCGCGCGTTCCGCGCTGCCGCCATTCGAGAAGTACGGCCCGGCACTGCAGGCAGTCAAGCTCCGCCATGAGCTGCGAGAGGCCGCTCGTGTCGACTGCCACGTGCGCGCCGATGTTGGCCGCTGGGATCGCGAATGCTCCGTCGATCTCGGCAACGAACGCCCATAGGCCCTGGTTGGAAAAGGAGCTGTTGATCAGCCATTTCTCCGAGTTGAGCGCATCGAGCCGCCGGATCGCCTCCGGCGGGATCGCAAGTTCGCGCTGCAGCAGGACGGGCGCGGTGTCACAAGGTGTTTTGCCTCCGGGAAGACTCCCGCCGGGAAGGTCCAGCGTAGCGCGGCCGCCGCCGGGGCGGAACGTGGGCACGACGCAGAAGACATGGTCCGCCTGCAGCGGCAGGACGATGACCGAGTCAACCTTCTCGACCCGCCAATAGTCAAGCTCTTTGTCCCTTGTCACAAAGCCAACGTTCGCCGATCAAGGTGACCCATTGCGAGCTGACTCGCACACACTCGGTTAGTCGCTTCCAGTTAGTCATGGCAGATCGCGGTCTGTGCCAGCACCCGCTGGCAGGGCGAAGCGGCGTTGGACTGAATGCCCGCGCATCCGTGGCTGCGCGACTCGGGCCGTGATGTCAATGAGGCTGTCCATCGGTCTTCCGATCAAGGGGATTTCACTCTATCGATCATGGCCTGGGACAGTGTGATGATGTGGTCGAGCCGGTTGAACGCGGACCGCTCCAGCCATTCGAGCAGGGTAACGATGGCGGAGTTCCGAGTCATGCGGAGCGACTACTTCCCAGGCCCGACTGGATGTCGTGCACGATAGCAATGCGTCGTGTCCGGCGGGAGACGGCCAGACGCATCGCCCCCACGGCCAGGATGGATGGACAGATGGCGATCGTGATGTCTGCGCGTGGACGTTTGATCAGATGCGACCGGGCCCCCAAAGGCATGTGCACCTTCGGCCTTGAGAATCGAGAATAGGCCCCACCGGCCTTCTGCGGAGCCACCGGCAGGCGGATGATGGAGACACCATTGTGGGTCTCGCGGTCACGCGAGCCATCGCGGTACTCCGGGAAAACCTCCAATTCCGGATAGGACGGACGGGCGGTCAGGACGGTCACCTGGGCGCCGTATTTCGCCAGCATCTCACCCATCTGCTGGACGGGTGGAGCACCACCAGCTTTTGCTGGCCAGTAGAGCAAAGAGACGATGCTTATCATTTGCGGTCGGTGAGCCTTTTCCACTGTTGCGCTTGCAAAAGATCGCGCTTGCGTACAATCGTGAATCCGTCGCTGATGCGCAGGAGATCGCGTTCGGCTTCCTGCATTTCCTCTCGCATCATCTCGCGCACCAGATCCGCGAAGAAGTCCTCGCGTGTATATCCGAGCTGCTGGCGGTCGAGCTGCTGGCGGGCCCTGGTGGGATCGCCGAGCGGGGTCTCGACCTTGGTCGGACGGAAGTACCTCGGATCGACCGCGACGATGCAAGCGC
>JBATTL010000462.1:0-1741 GCA_049670525.1 Thiohalocapsa sp.
GTGCGGCAGTGCCAGCTCGTTGATGCTGATCGCGCCGGGCGTGCTGAGGATTCGCCTGACCGCATCACTGAGTTCGGGCGGCTCCCATTGCGACGGTTTTCGATCCAGAACGCGAGCTGCGTCAATACCCAGGATGCGCTCCGCCGCGGGATTGATGAAGCTGACCCGGCCATTGGCGTCCAGTCCGACCACGCCCTCGGCCATGGAATTGAGAATTCGGTCGCGAACCAACTCCAGTTGACGATTGCGATGCGCAAGCTCGCGCTCTAGGCACAGGATCTTGCAGTGAGTCTCGACCCGGGCGGCAACTTCATCCGGATGAAACGGTTTGGTCACGTAGTCGACCGCACCGAGTTCGAGTCCACGTACCTTGTCGGCGGTGTCATCGAGCGCAGACAGGAAGATCACCGCAATGTTCGCGGTGGCAGGGTCTTGTTTGAGCCGCCGGCAGACCTCGAAGCCATCCACGTCAGGCATCATGATGTCGAGTAGCACGAGATCCGGAAGGGACTTGTGCGCGACCTCAAGCGCTTGTTCCCCACCATTAGCGATGAGAAGCTTATAGTCGCGACCGTTCAGGCTTTCATATAAGACCCTGAGATTAGCCGGAATGTCGTCGACGAGGAGAATCGCCGGCGTTGCGCAGCCGCCAAACTGGTTCGTATCCTTGCTCATTTCCGGCCATCCGTCCGGTGCGTGCACAGGTCAGCGAATTCTCGCGGTTTTTCCGACGCATCACCAGCGCGGCGAGCGACGGCCGGAGTGTCCGAGTGCTCGGTCGAGTTCTGCGCGCATCCTTCTGGACAGTATGCCTCTGCCGGTATCTGGCCGGTATTTGGCTGGGATGCCCCGACAGCGCTGCCTCAGAGGCTGCTATTCATGCAGCAATTGATAGACTAGCGTCAAGGCCGGTGTTGCGCCGGCTCGATCGGCCGCGCGGGCGGGAGTAGCCTTGGAAGCACCCCCAATCCCGGCGCTGCCGCCGGAGTCAGATTCCGTACGTTGAGGAAGAGTCATGCAAATCGGCGCATTGATGTCAGAGAGCGGTGTCAATTTTGGCACCAGCGGCGCGCGCGGCCGCGTCAGCGATATGACGGACCGAATCTGCTTCGCTTATGCGTTGGGTTTCGTTCAGTATCTGATTAGAAGTGGAGCGATGCGCGCGGGGGACCCGGTCGGTATCGCCGGCGACTTCCGTCCGAGCACCGAGCGGATCATGGCGGCTTGCGCTCAGGCAGTGGCTGCGGCCGGCTGTAAGCCCCGCAACTTCGGACGCATACCGACGCCGGCGCTAGCCGCCTATGGCATCGCACAGGCGATGCCGAACATGATGGTGACCGGCAGTCATATTCCAGATGACCGCAACGGTATCAAGTTCAACCTCCCGAGCGGAGAGATCCTGAAGGACGACGAGGAGCAGATACGGGCACAGGACGTGGTGCTACCGGAAGGCTGGTTCGGTGCCGACGGCGCCTTCACCGACTTGGTCGGCAAGCAAGCATCAGGCCTGCCGCCGGAGGACGGCGCCGCGCACGATGCGTACGTGACTCGCTTTCTGGACTTTTTTCCGAAGGGCTGTCTGTCCGGTATGCGTATCGGTCTTTACGAGCACTCCACGGTGGCCCGCGAGGCGTTATACAGGGTGCTGACCGGGCTCGGCGCCGATGTGAAGCGGCTCGGCTGTTCCGAGACCTTTATTCCTGTCGATACCGAGGCGATTCGCGCCGAAGATGTGGCGCTG
>JBATTL010000463.1:0-3772 GCA_049670525.1 Thiohalocapsa sp.
TATGGATAGGAATGATTCTCATCTACTGGGCCTGTTCGCCCTCCCGAGCGCGCTGCTCGCCCGTTTTCCGACCCTGTCTCGGCACCTCGCCCGCCAAAGCGCTCACGGCAGCGGGCGCCGGGCTGCCAAAAATCGCGACAGCGCAGATGTCTCTGTAGCACAAAATCCTTGACCCCAAACCGGCCCCTGTCCATAATTAGCGGCCCGATGCGCCCGTAGCTCAGCTGGATAGAGTACCTGGCTATGAACCAGGGGGTCGGGAGTTCGAATCTCTCCGGGCGCGCCATAAAATACAACGACTTAGGTGCTTTGCCGCCTAGGCCGTTTCTCTTTGAGTCACCATAGAGTCACCACGCGGATGCGTTTCGCGCTTGGCGTGCTCGCGCAAACCCACACACTAAAAAGCCCGCACGATGGCAGGCTCCGGGTCGGGTGTTGGGACAGATCAGCCGCCGCGCGTCGGTGCTGGCGGAATACCGGGCTCCGACTCAGCCGCTCGTTGGCGCAGATTGCTCAGCGCGCAGATGCTCTCTCCTAGGGTCACAACCAGCTCGCCCAGCGTCTGTACATTGCGCGATGGCAGCTCCTTCGCGGTCTCCTCGACGGTCAGCATCTCCCCGATCGTGCCGAGTCCGGCGGCGAAGGTGATGAGTGTGGTGTCGGCGTTTTCGGCAATCTGGTCCAGGTCCTTCCGCGTTAATCCGTCGACCACGTGTGCCTGACGCTGGCTGTCCCACCGGCGGGCGGGCATGGAGCGTGCGATGATGCCGGGTAGAACGCTGTAGTGCTCGTTCATGCTGCGCCCTCCAAGTCTTGGGCGGTACGCAGATACTCGCCGCTCAAATAGGCTTCCGAGCCCCAAAGCAGTCGGTTTTCACCAGACTCGCCGATGACACCTCGCAAGTCGCGCTTGGCGCCGGCAGCCAAGACGCCGGCCGCAGCGACCAGATAAGACAGGCGTCTTGTTGTGAGTAGCTGGCCGACCTCGTTCCCTGGCTCCATCTCCATTTCAGTGATGCCAGCCGATACCAGCTCGGCAATGGTCTCAATGCCGGCGAGTGCTCCGCCGAGGGCGGGAGCGGCGGCGTAGAGGCGGTCGCGGGTGCGGTCGGTGATGGGGGTTTTGGTCATGGTGGTTGCCTCTTGCGAATAGAAAACCGCCACCATTGACGTCAATCAAGAGGGTGGCGGATGCCACGGAGTTGACGTTACCGGGCAAGAGGACCGGCGCACCCGAAGGTGCCCCCATGGCATCCGCCATAGAACTGGCAGACACAAAAAAGGCGCCATCGAATGAGCGCCTACGCGCTCTTGCTTGCGGGACGTCAATCCCGGCGACCCATGTGGGGCCACTTCCGCCCCGCTGTGGGGCGACGGACTCAGCGTAGACCGGGTTGGCTGTGACGTCAACTCGGGTCTGGGTTCGATTTCGAATCCGACCAAGCCGAATGGTTCAGGGTCTGCGGGACACGGCGTCCCGTCGTTGACCTCAGCTTTTGAATTATCGGTGCTACCAGCCGAGAAAAAATCTTTCCCCAGAGAAATTCTTTCAAACCACGTTCACGACGTTCACCACCACGCCGAAGACCCTCAGACGTGGCGGTGATGGCCGGAGTCGACCCAAAGGAGACACCAGAAAAGCGCGGATAACGCTGCGCTCACTGGAGACCCTTTTCTGGATACCTGCCTTCTATAATTTTCTCTCAACCATGCTTCTCGTTAGATCGTCAACTGCGTCCTTGCTGAGCGAGAAGCCACCGAATAGTTCGTATAGTGGCTGCACAACTTCGTTTACATACTCGCCCAATGCGGACATTGGAGTATCGAGAGGTACGTTCACGAACGCTATTACCTCGTCTTGGTACGCCTCGTGCCGACGAAAGATGCCTCGGTCTGGCTGCGCCCATGATGTCAACACACGACCCTTTAGCCGAGTCCACCGGAATGCGAGACCGAGAGCAGTGTTTTTCGCTTCGCATCCCATTCCCTTGGCAAAGGCAATGCCGACTGCAATTGCTTCCGCACTTCGCACTACTGGCAGACTAAAGTCGAGCTCCGTAAATGGTTTAGGAGATCGCGGACTAATCGATATATCATCTTCGAGGGCGCGGCGCAGGTAGAACGCGCCTTTGGGGTCGAGCCGCATGAAATCTAGATGATTACTCCACCCCGAATCGAAGCTTGCGATAAATGCTTCCCAAGCTCGTTCAAAGACATAGGGTCTCGAATTGGAATCATCGAATCCTCGGGTATCGAGCCAAACCGGCCAGCCAGTGTAGTTGGGGTTGCTCGCATAAAGCAAGTTTAGGAATTGCCTACTGGCGGAGTGCTTAGGAATATCGCCTTGAATCAATAACGCAACTTCCCACGTTCCATAGTTTTTTGGCTCTGTCGTTCTTTCCTCTATTACTTTATGAAATCGTTCTGCTCCTTCTTGAAGATACTGCTTTAAAAGGTCTTCAACTGAGTTTTTCGGCGCCATTCCCGTAGCCATAACAGCAGCAAACTCTTGGACTGTTTCTGGTTTGAGCCCACTTAAGTGGCGGCGTAAGAACCGGCCAATATCTGCCTCGCGATTGTCAAAACAGACTTCAACTATTTTATGCCAGTCGTTCCAGTTTGCCTTCGTAGTGCTTGGTGTATTATTCGCGCTCAAGGAGCGCACATATACATCATCTCTTGAGATAAGTTTTTTATTGCCGTTGGGCAAATCGCGCTTTGACGCGACTGGCGTTTTTACGCCAGGCGGCACAACTATGACCGGATAGGCTTGCTCTTCTCGTAACGGGAATTCGATTTTTATCTCAAACGGTTCGGATGAATATTGTGAGATCAATCCCTGAATTTTGTCGATATGGAATGCATAATGAAAGTCAGCGAGCACGTTTTCAACGTCAGGTCTCAGGGTCTCGTCGTCAAAACCCACGATCAAATAACCACCGCCATGATTTCTCAGCGCCAGGACAGCACGCACGATCTTCGATTTGCCCTCCGGAGACGCTGGATCTATCCATCGTTTCAATTCGACCGATAGGCTCTCACTCGGTCGATTGACGAGGTCTTGTATTCGGGAAGACTCGATTTCCATGTGCCAGTCCGCAAGTCTAATCAGAAATTGTTGGTCTTAGGATAACACCCCAACATGTATGCTATGGATGTACTCGGCGGCGACCGGATCGTCGCTGCTACTGACCGACAGCGCCCGCCAGCGCCGACACGATGCAGGCGCTGCAAATGGAGCGGGACGAGAACGAATGCCGCAAGCCCTTTGCCGCCTCGGAAGCGGTTGCCATGGCCAAGCTCATCAAGGGGCAGGTTGAGGCCGAGGCGGAGAAGCGAAAGCGCGAAGGCGGCAGGAAAGGCGGGAGCGCTAACGAAGATAAGCAAGCTTCCGTCCCGAGGGACGGGACCTTAGACGACCCACCCAGCGCCAACGAATCCCGCCAACAAATCGCCAAGGCCGTTGGCAGCTGAACACTTCCCAGAGGCGGCGGGCTCTAAGTAGGGTCTGCGCTTGTGTGTCCGACAAATTGGCGGACACCCACCGCCCAAACCGCGCATCCGGGTTCGGACCATCAATGCAGCAGTCCGGCGCCTCACACCGCAGCCGTGCAACGGCCGCGTATGCTCGAGATCCTGCTCCGCACCAACGAAAAACCCGCCAGGGCGAACCGTAGCGGGCTGGGTGTTAGTGCCACCAGTGCCGGGCCTGGGTGGCGCAGGTGACCGATCCCGGCTTTCAGACCGCCGAGCCTGAATCTGTTAGAGCCAT
>JBATTL010000464.1:0-1879 GCA_049670525.1 Thiohalocapsa sp.
CGGACAACCCCGGCGGCGGACCTGTCGGCAAGGCTTCGCTCCTGCGAGCCCTGGCGTTCTGTGAGTACCTCGAATCACACGCGCGCCGCATCTTCGCCCCAGCGCTGGCGCCCGAGCTGTTCGCGGCACTGGAGCTTGACCAGTGCCTGCTGAGCCTGCCGGAGCCATTCACGGCAAAGCACGTTTACCGCAACCATTGGCGCGGACTGGACCGAGCGGGCACACAGGCGGCGCTGTCCGTGCTGGAAGACTTCAACCGCGTACGCAGCGAAACGGCAACCGGACCAGGAAGGCCGACCACCCGTTACCTTGTCAATCCGGCGCTTCGAGGGGTGAATCCGTGAGCTATCTCGACCAACTGCGAGCACTTGATGTTGACGGTGAATTCTTGGAAATGCCCAAGTCGCCTAGTGTCGAAAGTGTCGAAACCCCCTCGGAACCGAGTTTAGACACTTTAGACCCTGACACTGCACCAACCGGCCATTCTCAGAAAATACGCGGCTTCACTATCGCTGAATTGTGTACTGCTGCCAGTGACGATTGGCCTCTGTTGCAAGCCAACCCTGCGGCGCTCGACGCCTTCGCTCTGGCGCTGGAAATCCGCGCACAACGCGAGCGCGGCGAACGGCCCGAGCACTACACCCAAGCAGTAACCTGCAATGGTTGCGGCCCGGTTTGGCTGTGGGAAGACGCGCCCGCGACGGTAGCGGCTTGCCCGTGGTGTCTGAACCGCGCGGGCGGGAAGCCGGTCCCAGTTCCGCCCGAGCTTGTGCTCGAGGTCAGGGAGCAAGCGCGAGGCAAGACAGCATGAGCATGCAGGCACCCGTCCACGGCCGCATCGGCCAAGACCCGAGACAGATTCAGACCAAGACCGGCAACCCAATGACAACCGC
Organism: Thiohalocapsa sp.; assembly: GCA_049670525.1. Lineage (GTDB taxonomy): Bacteria > Pseudomonadota > Gammaproteobacteria > Chromatiales > Chromatiaceae > Thiohalocapsa. The sequence goes on from JBATTL010000464.1 coordinate 894, forward strand.
GTCGGTTGCCGTTGATGTGTCCGACCGCGATCAGGAGGCGACCCTATGGATCAAGGTGATCGCCTTCGGGCGACTGGCTGATCTTCTGGAGCGGCACGCGAAGGGAGAGCCCCTAAACGCCGCGGGGCAGCTCACGTTAAGCAAATGGACGGCTGAGGACGGCAGCGAGCGTCGGCCAGCTTCCACGCCCCGAGAGACTTCGACGACGACCTGACCCGATTACATCACCGCTGGCGGTCGCGTGGCTGTCGCGGGCATGGCATGACCGTACACGTTCCGGGTCCTTGGTGGAAACTCCTCTAACCCGGAGGTCCACGGCGAGGTGAACGGCTAAATATCGCACCAACATAGGGCAGACATCCGCAATGAATCAAAGTCAGAAAGCGGCGCATCTCGACTTGAGCACACGCAACCTTCGCGAGCTGTTCGCGCGTGGCGAACTAGACAAGACCGCCGACATCGATGCGCTGCGCGTGGCCTATATCCGCCGCCTGCGCGCTGTCACCGCCAACCGGGCGCCGAATGGACCACTCGACCCTCAGCAAGAGAAAGCGCGTCTCGACAAGCTGCGCGCCGACCAGATTGCCGACCGCATCGCCCTCGAGCGGGGGCCAGCTAGTTCGCGCTGCCGACGTCGAGCGTGCGTTGGCTGAAGCCTTCAAAATCGTCGCGTCATCGCTTGAGTCGTTGCCAGACGTGCTAGAGCGTGATGCAGGTATTGATGGCCAGGCCGTCGATCGCTGCGTTACGGTCATCGACCGAGTGCGGGCCGACATGGCTTCTCGGCTGCGCCGCTAGGACCGATAGCGAATCACTATCGACGCGAGCATATCGATTGACAACTTCCGTGGATGCGGTAGACTGTACAAATGTACAGCGACACGTCGAAACCCAATCGAGCAACGCTGCAACTTCCGCGCGCCCTGCATCGTCGCCTGAAGGCCGCGAGCCATGAGACCGGCGTGCCTATCGTGCGCCTGGCATCG
>JBATTL010000465.1:0-9904 GCA_049670525.1 Thiohalocapsa sp.
ACGATACCCTTGAAGCCCTCGCACGGGCGATCTTCAAAGACTGGTTCGTGGATTTCGGCCCGACACGAGCCAAGCAGGAAGGCGCGGCGCCCTACCTCGCGCCGGAAATCTGGGACCTGTTCCCAGACCGGCTGGATGCAGAGGGGAAGCCGGAGGGATGGGAGTTGCCCCCCGTAGCGAGCGTCGCGACGATCAGGGGTGGAAAGCAATTGAAGAAAGAGAAGTTTATTGAGCGTGGTCCCGTTCCCGTTTTCGGCGGTGCGGGAGTAATGGGATATACCGATCAATATAATGCAAAAGGCTTTGTAATCTCCGTCGGTCGTGTTGGTGCTTACTGCGGCCAGTTCTTTTTCTTCAGCGGGAAAGCGTGGATCAATAACAACGCCTCGCTGATTGTACCAAACGAAGGTGTGTCAGGCGAATGGCTATTTTTTGCTCTCCGCGCCCTCGATATCAACCTGATTAAGAAGGGTGCTGCTCAGCCGTTTGTATCCAACTCAGACATTGCCGCGATGCGAATTGTTGATCCCGGCCAGGCAATCGTCGAATCGTTTCATGACTTGATTTCGCCGCTGTTGCTGCGCCAGAAGGCGAATGAGGACGAGAGTTCGGTCCTCGCCCAAACCCGCGATCTCCTCCTCCCCAAGCTCATGTCCGGCGAAATCCGCCTGCGCGAGGCCGAGCAGACAGCCGAGGCGGTGCTGTGATGCATTCGAACGACAGAAAGGAACGTTTCTCGCTGGCCTACATCGGTGCGGTCGCGGCACGCGCGGGCTTCGATCTGGTCGAGCCTAAGGTGGACCGTGACAGCGTCGACGGCGCGCTGATGTCTCACGCCGGACGCCGTCCCCGGATTGAGTTTCAGGCCAAGGCAACTGCGCGCGATGTCCTTGGCGAAACCGACATCAGCTATGCTCTGTCGATCAAGAACTACGACGATCTGCGCGCGGATGTCATCATTCCGCGACTGCTGATCGTCGTGCTGCTGCCTGACAACGAGGACGCTTGGCTGTCTCACAGCGAGGAGGAACTCGTTCTGCGTCACTGCGGTTACTGGTGCTCGCTCGCGGGTGAGCCGGAGACCGACAGTACGACCAGCGTGACGGTGCGCATCCCCCGCACGCAGCGCTTCGAGCCGGCAGCGTTGCAATCCCTGATGCACAACGCAAACCTCGGGCACTCGCTATGAGACTCGAACTGACAGACCAAGCCGCGCTGAGTCGCTTGCCCTGGCGCGATCTCAAGTCCTACCTGGATTCCAGGGGCTGGCACCAAGTGGGGCGCCTAGGCGACAAGGCGCTGGTGTTCGAACCCGTCGCGGAGAATGCCGAGGCAGCGGAGATTTTGGTTCCGGCGCGTGATGACCTGGCCGACTATGCCTCACGTATGGCGGAGGCGGTCCGGATTTTGGCCGAGTCGGAACAGCGCTCTGCCCTGGCCGTCTTTCGTGATATCACCACCACCGGACTGGACGTCGTGCGTCTGCGTTCGCCTAACGCGGATTCCGATGGGGCCATTGTCATTGAGGATGGGGTGACACTGTACCGCGAGGCCGAGAACCTGATGTTGTCGGCGGCCTGCGCGGCAGTCGATCCGCGCCGCAGCTATCACCTGCGCAAGGTCACCGAGGCGATGGATTACCTGAAGTCGGTTCGGCTCGGTCCGAGCGAGCGCGGCAGCTATGTGCTGTCGGTCTACTCGCCTGTGCAGCCTCGGTTGGGAGCCCAGCAGCGCCTGGATCTGGGCGACGAGCCCTTCCCCCGCACAGTGACGCTGCGGCTCGCCGATGCCTTGGCGGCAGCCAAGCGGGCAGCGGATCAGGCCGTTGCCGACGGTGAGTTCGCTCCCTTCGACGATGCCGTCGCGCAGGGCGTGAGCGCCAACCTTTGTGACGCCGTCGCGCATCTGGCCGCGGCAGCCAAAGGGGTCGACATTGGGCTAACCTGGGCTCGAACCCGGCCGGCGGGACGCCAAGCCCAGCGCTATCACTTCAGCGTCGAGGTCGCGGAGGTGCTGTCGGAGGCTGCGAGCGTGTTCCGTCGCTCGGAGCCCCTGACGGATACTCGGCTGACGGGGTTCGTCATAGCGCTGGACAGACCGGTCGACCAATTCGACGGCAGCGCGACCTTGCGCGTGTTGATCGAAGACAGGCCACGGCGCGTGCGCGTGCGCTTTGAGCAGAATGTCTATCCGCAAGTCATCCGAGCGTTTCAGGAGAAGTTCGCGATCGCTCTGTTGGGCGATCTGTTCCCCGTCAATCAACGTTGGGAACTGCGCAACCCGCGCGAACTGCGGATGCTCGATGATCAGGACGGCGACGGGGCGGATAGTGAGGAGGACGCGGATTGATGACCAAGCTCGCCGAGTCCCACGTCGAAGAAGCCGCCCTCTCTTGGCTGGACGAACTTGGCTACAGCATCGCCCACGGCCCCGACCTATCGCCGGAGGGCAGCGCCCCCGAGCGCTTGAGCTACGCCGACGTGATCCTGGTCGATCGACTACTCGCCGCCCTGACCAGAATCAACCCGCACCTTGCCCGCCGACACCCTGGCGGATGTCGCCAAGAAGCTCCAGCAAACCGAACTGCCTTCGCTGGTCGAAGAGAACCGCCGCCTGCATCGGCTGCTGATCGACGGCGTCGATGTCGAGGTGGAGCGCGCCGACGGCAGCATCGGCGGCGACAAGGCCTGGCTGATCGATTTCGAGAACCTGGACAACAACGACTGGCTGGCGGTGAATCAGCTCACCGTGATCGAGCAGCCGCATCAGCGTCGCCCGGACCTGGTGATCTTCATCAACGGCCTGCCGCTGGGCAAGATCGAGCTGAAGAACCCCGGCGACGAGAACGCCACGCTCGACGGCGCCTTCAACCAGTTGCAGACCTACAAGGCCGAGATTCCATCGCTGTTTCGCACCAACGCCGTGCTGGTGACCTCGGACGGGCTCCAGGCCCGGATCGGCTCGTTGACCGCGAACAGCGAACGCTTCATGCCCTGGCGCACGGTGGAAGGGCGGGAAATTGCACCGAAGGGCTTGCCCGAGCTGGAAACGCTGCTCAAGGGCGTGTTCGAGCCCCGGCGTTTCCTGTCGCTGCTGCGCGACTACACCGTGTTCGGCGACAAGGGCGACGGGCTGGTCAAGATCATCGCCGGCTACCACCAATTTCATGCCGTCGAGCATGCCGTGGCGCAGACCGTGGCGGCTGCAAGCCCCGAGGGCGACCGGCGCATCGGCGTCATCTGGCACACCCAGGGCTCGGGCAAGAGCTTGCTGATGTCGTTCTATGCCGGGCGCCTGGTCGCCAACCCGGTGCTGGCCAACCCCACCATCGTCGTCATCACGGACCGCAACGACCTCGACGATCAACTGTTCGGCACCTTCAGCCTGTGCCAGTCGCTGTTGCGCCAAACGCCGCAGCAGGCAGACAGCCGCGACGAACTGAAGCAACTGTTGAGCCGCCCCTCCGGCGGGGTGATCTTCACCACCATCCAGAAGTTCTCCCCGACCAAGGGTGAGGACTACCCGCTGCTGACTGACCGGCGCAACGTCATCGTCATTGCAGACGAGGCCCACCGCAGCCAGTACGGATTCAAAGCCAAGGTCGACAGCAAGACCGGTGAGATCGGCTACGGCTTCGCCAAGTACCTGCGGGATGCCTTGCCCAACGCCTCCTTCATCGGCTTTACCGGCACGCCGATTGAGCAGGAGGACGTCAACACCCCGGCGGTCTTCGGCGAGTACATCGACGTCTACGACATCAACCGCGCAGTCGAAGACGGCGCGACGGTGCCGATCTACTACGAGAGCCGGCTGGCCCGCGTGGAACTGGACGAAGACGCACGCAAGACCCTGGATGCGGATGTTGACGACCTGACCGAGGATGACGACGAATCCGAGCAGGAACAGCTCAAGCGCAAGTGGTCCAACATCGAGGCGGTGGTCGGTACCCCAGACCGCCTGAGGCGGATCGCCGAGGACCTGGTGACGCACTACGAGGCCCGCGTCCAGGCAATGGACGGCAAGGCCATGATCGTCTGCATGAGCAGGCGGATTTGCGTCGCGCTCTATGACGAGATCGTCCGCCTGCGCCCTGACTGGCATAGCAAGGACGACGAGACCGGCGCGATCAAGATCGTCATGACCGGCTCCGCCGCCGACCCGCCCGAGTGGCAACAGCACCTAGGCGCCAAGGCGCGCCGCGATCTGCTCGCCAAGCGTGCCCGTGATCCTGGTGATCCGCTCAATCTGGTGATCGTGCGCGACATGTGGCTGACCGGCTTCGACGCGCCGTGCATGCACACCATGTACGTCGACAAGCCGATGCAGGGGCACGGGCTCATGCAGGCCATCGCCCGCGTCAATCGCGTCTTCCGCGACAAGCCGGCGGGGCTGGTGGTGGACTACATCGGCATCGCCCAGAACCTCAAGCGAGCACTCGGCCAATACTCCGACAGCGACCGCCGCCAAGCCGGCATCGACGAGGCCCAAGCCGTCGTGGTGCTGCTGGAGAAATATGAGATCGTGCGTGACTTATTCCACGGCTTCGACTACCTGCCCGGCCTTGCCGGTACGCCGCAGGAACGCCTGGTCGTGCTCGCCGGAGCCATCGACTGGATACTGACCCGACAGCAGGAGGCCGCCGCACAGGAGACCACGCCAGAGGGCAAGAAGCGCGCCCACCGCCGCTATAACGATGCGGTGCTGGCCCTGTCGAAAGCCTTTGCCCTGGCTGCGGCCAGCGATGATGCACGCACCATTCGCGACGAGGTCGGGTTCTTCCAGACTGTGCGTGCGGCGCTTGCCAAGACCGCGCGCCAGACTGCGAACGGTTCCGGCAAGACCGCCAAGGAGCGGGAACTGGCTATCGCCCAGATCGTCAGCCGCGCCGTGGTCTCGACCGAGATCGTCGACATCCTGCAAGCCGTCGGCATGAAGTCCCCGGACATCTCCATCCTCTCGGACGAGTTCCTGGCCGAGGTGCAGGGCATGGAGAAGAAGAACCTCGCGACCGAGGCCCTGCGTAAGTTGCTGAACGGCGAGATTCGTTCCCACAGCAAGGCGAATGTGGTGCAGACACGCGCCTTCTCGCAGCGGCTCGAAGACGCCATCGCCCGCTACCACAACAATGCCATCACCACCGCCCAGGTGATTCAGGAACTGATCGACCTGGCCAAGGACATCCGCGCCGCCCGTCAGCGGGGTGAGGAAGACGGGCTATCCCCCGACGAGGTCGCCTTCTACGACGCCCTGGCCGACAACGAGAGCGCGGTCGAGGTGATGGGCGACGACAAGTTGCGCGTTATTGCCCACGAACTGCTCACCAGCCTGAAGAAGACCGTCAGCATCGACTGGGCGGAGCGCGACTCGGCCCGAGCCCGCATGCGCGTGCTGGTCAAGCGCATCCTGCGCAAGTACGGCTATCCGCCGGACCTGGAGGCAGCCGCCGTGCAGACCGTATTGCAGCAGGCGGAGGTGTTGTCGGAGCGGTGGGCGGCTTGACGCCGAGTAAGACGCAAGGTCCAACGGGAGGGAACATCCATGCGCACATCAGCATTGGTTGCGGCACTCGCCGCGCTGACCCTGTCGACACCGACTATCGCGGGATTGAACAACTGCGTCGCCGCCGACGGGTAGGTTATCTATCGACAAACAGCCTGTCCGACCGAAGACGTCCGGGCGTAGATTACGACGAATCCAAACATGCGAAGACGAGCAGGCCAAAGCCCAAGACTTGCAACGCAGGACGCCGCGCGGCAGTTTCGGCGGCCAATGCGATGAAACGCGGGCTCTCGGCAACGGACGCCATCGAAGCCTTGGGCGGGGTCGGACTGATCGAACAGAATGCGCTCGAGTTCATCAATTACGGCTACGGTTTCTACGTCTAGGGTTTCTGTGGCGAACGCCTGACGACCAGCCATATCGCGGCGCTCGCGGAACGCAAATGCCTCGCTGGCGGTTTCAGCCTTCCTGGCGCGGACCCTGGGCCGACTCAACAAGCAACTCATGGGGAACGCTCAAGCGGCAGCGGCTTCATCATCAATCGCAATGGCGATGTCGTCAGAGCCAACCGATAGGTTGTGCTGTGCCTCGTCTGGCATTCGCACCGGTCAGGGCGGTGCGCGAGCCGCTGCCGTGTCTTGGCAGCCAGGGGCTGTGGACCCGATCGCTCTTGGTGCAACAACGCTCGGCCGAGCCGAGCTCGAAGCAAGATCCGGCTCGCCAAGGGGGGCCTCATGATGCCCGAGCCCCTCGCCATAACCCTGTATGCCGCCGCCGAGGCCCTGTCCGTCTCACCGCGCACCATCCGCCGTTTGCTCGACGCAGGCGATCTGCAACGGGTACGGATCGGCCGCGCCGTTCGAGTTAGTACCGCCAGTATTCGTTCCTATGTCGACGGTTTTGGCGCTGAGAGCGATAATCCGGCTCGCGCGGGGCCGGATGAGCGGGAGAAAAGCACATGCCGAGCGGCATACGCTCGGAGGCGGAGCAACTGTTCTTGGCATTCAGCGGTGCCGATCTTCGCTCGCTGAGCCTTGTTCAAGTCAGGAGCCATGCTGAGCGCAGGCGCGGGGAGGGGCGGCGGCGAGCACGGTGCACAAGGAGGCGGGCCGGTAACCATGGGCGCCGCATCTGGCAGACCTGATCGAGATGGCAATGAACACCGGTATGCGCCGCGGTGAGTTGCTCGGGCTGGAGTGGTGCCGCTTAGACCTTCGTCAGCGTCTGGTGTACCTGGAGGCGGAGCATACGAAAGCAGGCCGGCGCCGGTCCGTGCCGATGAACGAGGCAGCCTATACGGCGATCATGGGCCGGCTACGATTTCGGGCGGCACGTGCTCCAGCGACACCATGGGTGTTCTGTCGTCGGGATGGGAAGCGCATCGGTGATGTGAAGCACAGGTTCGCGTCCGCGTCCGCAAGGGCAGGGATCACCGACTTCCGATTCCACGACCTGCGCCACACTTGCGCGGCCTGGCTGGTGCAACGCGGCGCAGCGCTTGCGGAAGTCCGCGACTTACTCGGTCATGGCTCCATCAAAATGACCGAGCGCTACGCCACCTTGCTGCTGATTGAATAAGGAGTGTTTGGTGCCCTCGACAGGATTCGAACCTGTGACCTACCGCTTAGGAGGCGGTCGCTCTATCCTACTGAGCTACGAGGGCGGCTTGGGGCTGAGGGCATGGGCAGTGCGTCTGGGAATCCCTCGCGCCAGCTCACGTATTGTAGCCTGTCTATCGACGACCGGTCACCGCGATCCGCATCACCGAGACCATCGCGATTTGCGCTCCGGAGGCGGCCGCTGCAGGCGTTGGAAGGCGGAGCAGCCGAGGGGAGCCCCCGCTCGCCGCGTCAATCATCGCCGCGGCTGGAGGTTACGCCACAGCGCTCGCGGATTAGGCCGATCAGCGCGTCGAGGTCAACGCAACTGTTCAGGGCCTCGGCGTTCACACAGGGCTCTGCCTTGCCGTCGACGGCTCGGAAGACCGCCGGCAGGGCTTCCGCGGCCAGCTCGGGATGGAGGCGTTGTAGCTCGTCGCGATGCAAGAAGCGGCATTCGGCGTCCAGGGACTCGATAAAGGCACGCCATTCGGCGCGCTCCGTAAACAAGCCATAGGTGACCTGGCACAGATTGCAGGTATAGGTCTCCGGCGACAGGATCTTGTGCGCGGCATCGGTCATGCTGTTGAACAGGCCGCTGTCGGCGTTGTAGACGAAGAGCAGTTCGGTGTTTGGCTGCATGTCGATTAGCCCTGGGGTTCGGGCCGGCCGAGAGGTCGCAATGGCAGCGCCAGCAAACGCAAGGGGCGCTGCCAATCCGGACCGTCGTAGGCGCCGATGCCGAAGCGGATGTCGTCGTAGCTTTTGCGGGTGCGGTAGCTGCCGAACAACCGGTCCCAGAATGAGAAGATGGTGCCGTAGTTGGAGTTGGTCTCGGCACGGAGTTCCGAATGGTGCACGCGGTGCATGGACGGCGGCACGACGACGCGGCGCAATGCATGGTCAAGGCTGTCCGGCACCCGAAGATTACTGTGATGAAACAGGATCACGGTCACCATGACAGCTTTATAAAACGCCAGGACGGCGAGACTCATCCCGAGCGCTGCGAGCACCAGGCCATTCATCAGGGTCGAGAACAGAATCTCGCCGGGATGGAAGCGCAGCGCCGTGGTGCTGTCCATTGCCGGGTCTGTGTGATGCACGCGGTGAAAGCGCCAGAGGAATGCGATTTCGTGGTTGGCGCGATGCCAGGCGTACATCCACAGATCGAAGAGCAAAAAGGTTACGACGCCGCAGACGGCCGGGTGAGCGTCGATCAGGTTGCAGAGCCCGATGCCCTGTTCCGCGGCCAGCTTCGTTGATAGCACCACTAACGGCGCCAACAGTGCGCCGAGGGCGCCCGCAATCAGAGCGAGGGCGAAGTTCCGCATCGCATGGGCATAGCGGTTAGGCCCGTTTCGATAGAAGGGCAGTGCACCTTCCAGCGCGAACAGCAGTGCCAGAACGCTCAGGCCGACGATCGTGTCATAGCTCATATTGGACCAGTCTGTCGGGTCGGGCGGACGCTCCCGCCTGTTCTACCCTGTTAATGAGGCCAAACGGGATTCGTCACAGGTTCAAGCCGAGGACCGATGATCGCTTGTGTCGTCGAAGTCGTGACGACTTCTTTCATATGTTAGCAGGGGAAGCTCGCGGTCCCGCTGGTCTCTCCAGCCGATCACCGGAGGTTGCGAACAGGATTCGGGTGTGTACGCCGTAGTCCGGCGGCTGAAACAACCCGCGCAAAAGAGACATCGAGTATTACTGATCGGCTTGATCGAAGAGATAGATTTCTCGATGTAAGTGTTCGCCACTATGTTCTCTCCGTACGCCAAGCAACGGGCTCAAGCCCAGGAGGAGAGATCATGCCATCGACACTCCAATCCGCGGCGACCATCGCCGCATTCGCGGCGCCGTTGTCGCTATTGCTCGCCGGGTTGACGCCCGCCGATACCGCCAACCGCCGCGGGCCGCGCATGGCCCACCTTGCCAACGGCGTTGCCTGGCTGGCGTTTGTGTTCGCCTTAATCGCGCTAGTGACGCATGGCTTCGGTCCGGCGCAATCGCTGACGCGGTCCTCCGTCGGGCTGCCGTTCGACCTTGGCGCATTCGCGCTGGGCGTCTATGTGGATGCCGTGACCGTGATCATGCTGACGCTGGTTTCGTTGGTCGGTGCCCTGGTCTCGACCTATGCACGCAACTACATGAATGGTGATCCAAACGAGGGAATTTCCCACAAGTGGATGCTGCTCACATTGGCGGCCATCCTGACGCTGATCGTCTCCGGCAACTTGCTGATGTTCTCGCTGGCCTGGATCGCGACGAGCCTTTGCCTGCATCAGCTTCTGGTGTTCTATCGGGAACGGCCCGCCGCGATCATGGCCGCGCACAAGAAGTTCATCTTCAGCCGCATCGGTGACGCGAGCCTCTTGGCGGCCACCCTGCTGATCGGCTCGTCACTGCATACCCTGGATATCTCGGGTGTCTATGCGGCCATGGCCTCGATGGACGGCCCCTTGCCGCCAGCGCTGCAGTAGGCGGCCTGGCTGATCGTGCTCAGCGCCGTTCTCAAGTGCGCTCAATTCCCGTTCCACGGCTGGCTGATCCAGGTGATGGAAGCGCCAACGCCAGTGTCGGCATTGCTCCACGCGGGTATCGTCAATGCCGGTGCCTTCCTGATCATTCGTATGAGTCCGATCATGTCCCTGTCGGGTAGCGCGCTAAACGCCCTGGCCTTGGTCGGGCTGATCACGCTGGCGGTAGCGTCTCTGGTCATGTTGACCCAGACCAGTATCAAGGTGTCCCTCGCCTGGCCCACGTCTGCGCAGATGGGCTTCATGTTGTTGGAGGCGGGGCTCGGGCTCTAT
>JBATTL010000466.1:0-4115 GCA_049670525.1 Thiohalocapsa sp.
CCGGAGTACCGCTACCACCTGCTGCGTGCCGCCACGGAACGGTTCGAGAGCAATATCCCGGCGCTCGACTCAACACAGAGGGCCGAGGCGGAGCGCCAGGCCCGTCAGACTTTCGCTTTGGAGGATCTGGTACTTTCTTCCGAAGAGGCTCAGGGCGTCGTGATTCCGGACGACCAGGTCAAAGAGGCCTACCAAGCGATCGCAGGCCGTTACGACGACGAGCTTGAATTCGACGCCGATCTCGCCCGCAACGGACTCGACACCAACGGCCTCCGACTGGCACTTGGCCGCGAGCTGGTCTTCGACGCGGTGATGCAACGGGTTGCCGCGACCCAGGCCGCCATCACGGAGACCGACGAGCGACTCTTTTACGAACTGCACCATGAACGTTTCGCGGTACCCGAACGGCGCACGGCACGGCATATCCTGATCACCATCAACGACGACTTTGCCGAGAACACGCGGACAGCGGCCCGGGCTCGGCTTGACGCGATCGCCGACAAACTGCGACCCGACTCCATGGCGGACAACGGCAATGCGGTGCAGCGCTTTGCGCGTCTGGCAAGACGCTACTCCGAGTGCCCCACGGCGCTGGAGGACGGAAAACTCAGCACCCTGATCCGTGGTCAGGCGTATCCGGCAGTGGATGCCGCGCTATTCGCGCTGGAAGAAGGGGCCGTCAGCAAGATCGTCGAGTCGCCGGTAGGCTTTCATCTGGTCCTGTGCGAACGCATCCAGGCGAGTCGCTTCCTGGCATTCAACCAGGTTCGCGAACGCATTCGTGCCGCGCTGGAAAAGCGCAACCGCCGCGAGACCCAGCGTGCCTGGCTCGCCGACTTACGCGAGCGGCGAGCTGCAGCTGCCTGAGCCGGGTAGGTCCATCGAGCGCCTGGGCTAGGAACTCTGAGCGCGCGCGGGAAACGCGACAGACCTGCGCTTTCCTGCATGCGACTAACGGCTCGCGACGCGCGTCAAGACAGCCCGCGTGACATCCGCGGATTTGAATCAAAGGGGCTCGGTTGGGAGACCCCGGATTCCCGCGCTATTTGACCTTCATACCAGGTTCAGCGCCGGCGTCGGGACTGAGGATGAAGATGTCACTGCCGCCGGGACCGGCAGCCAGCACCATCCCCTCCGATACGCCAAAGCGCATCTTTCTTGGGGCTAGATTGGCCACCATCAGGGTAAGCCGTCCGTCGAGATCCGCGGGATCATAGGCCTTGCTGATGCCGGCGAAGACATTGCGGGTCTCGCCCCCGAGGTCGAGGGTCAATTGCAGCAGCTTGTCCGCACCCTCGACCCGAGCGGCCTTAGCGATGCGAGCGATGCGAAGATCCACCTTAGCGAAGGTATCGAAGTCGATGATCTCCGCGATCGGGGTCTTATCGAGATGGCCGTCGGTCGCGGGCTCTTCGGAACTGTTCTGTTTCGCGTCGCCGGTCGCACCGACCAGATCCTCCTTTGACGCCTCCAACACGGCCTCGACCTGATTCGGGTCGACGCGCATCATTAGGGGCTTGAACTTAGCGATCTCGTGATCGAGCAGCGGATCGCCGAGGGCGGCCCAGGTTAGCGCCGGGATACGCAGAAACTGCTCGGCGGCCTCCGCGGTGCCGGGCAGGATCGGCCGCAACCAGCCGATAAGCAGACGGAATAGATTCAGACCCTGGGTGCAAATGGCCTGCAACCGCGCGTCGGCACCCTCCTGTTTGGCGACCACCCAGGGCGCCTGTTCATCGATGTACTGGTTGGCGCGGTCGGCCAGGGTCATGATCTCGCGCACGGCGCGACTGTACTCCCGTTTCTCGTAGGCGCCCGCAACGGACTCACCGGCTGCGACGAATTCGGCGAACAGGTCGGGCTCCGGTAATTCGGCGCCAAGACGGCCACCGAAGCGCTTGCTGATGAAACCGGCCGAGCGGCTGGCGATGTTCACCACCTTGCCGACCAGGTCGGAATTGACCCGCGCCTGGAAGTCGTCGAGGCTGAGGTCGATGTCATCGACGCCCGGGCCGAGTTTGGCGGCGAAGTAGTAGCGCAGGTACTCGGGGTTCAGGTGATCCAGATAGGTGCGCGCCTTGATAAAGGTGCCGCGGGATTTGGACATCTTCTGACCATCCACGGTCAGAAAGCCGTGGGCAAAAACATTGGTCGGCGTGCGGAAATCGGCGCCGTGCAGCATCGCCGGCCAGAACAGGGCGTGAAAATAGATGATGTCCTTGCCGATGAAGTGATAGACCTCGGCGCTGCTGTCGGCCGCCCAGAACTGATCGAAGTCCAGACCCGCCTGCCTACCCGCGGGACTGTCGCAAAGGTGCTGAAAGCTCGCCATGTAGCCGATGGGCGCATCCAACCATACGTAGAAAAACTTGCCCGCATGGTCGGGGATCTCGAAGCCGAAGTAAGGCGCATCGCGGGAGATGTCCCACTGCTGCAGACCGGCCTCGAACCATTCGTCAAGCTTGTTTGCGACCTGCGGCTGGAGACTGCCGCCACGCGTCCAGGCCTTGAGCATGTCCTCGAAGTCGCCGAGTTTGAAGAAATAGTGGTCTGACGCGCGCTGCTCCGGTACGGCACCAGAGACGGCGGAGCGTGGGTTCTTCAGCTCCGCGGGGGAGTAGCTCGCACCACAGGACTCACAGTTGTCGCCATACTGATCCGGCGTGCCGCACTTCGGACATTCGCCCTTGATGAAGCGGTCCGGCAGAAACATCTGCTCCACCGGGTCGTAGGCCTGCTCGATGGTCCGCTTGGCAATGTGGCCCTTGTCGCGATTGCGCTCGTAGATCAGGGTCGCGAAGTGGCGATTCTCGTCCGAGTGAGTGGAATGGTAGTTATCGAAGCCAACACGGAAGGCGTCGAAGTCCGCCTGATGCTCGTCTGCAACACGCGCAATTAACTCCTCCGGCGTGATGCCCTCGGCGCGGGCCTTGAGCATGATCGGCGTGCCATGGGCGTCATCGGCGCAGACGTACCAACAATTGTGTCCACGCATCTTTTGGAAGCGGGAAAAGATGTCGGTCTGGATGTACTCCACCAAATGGCCGATATGAATCGGGCCATTCGCGTAGGGCAACGCACTCGTGATCAGGATGTCGCGGCGCCCGCCGTCTGCAGGCTTGAAGGGCTGACTCATAATGCTGACTCGCTGGCGGGCGGAAGGACTTCGAAAGCCCGCCATTATGCGCCAAATCCTGCTCGGCTTTCAGCGCCTGGTTCGTCAAACGCCTGGAGCCAAGCTACCTTGCCTGCGCTGTCCTAACGATTAACCCCTGGTCCTGGCCTACCAAGGCACGACCGCATTCATCACCCGAAACGGCACCCCCATCTGCCCCATATCGCTGGCCATATTGCCGACGCCCTGGCGCATAATCAGCGTCTCCGCTTGCAACCTCCCGATTGAAGTCCTCCATTCGGTTCATATCGACGGCCATCATGAACGGCAAAGAGAACATCACGGCATCGACAATCATCCGAGATCAACTGGTTTCGCTCCTTAGAGAAACGGCTGGCGGCTGCCGCTACAATCATGGAGAACCACCTGACCGAGCTTAGTAACCGGAAGATCGCCCAATTGTCCTTTCGCGCGAATCACGCCTTTTTTCTGGTCGGCGCCGTGCTGTGCCAGGCGCCGATGGCCGCGCCGAACTGCGGCGGCGACTTCGACACTTGGCGAGACGGCATCGCCGCCGAAGCCCGTTCCGCCGGCATCTCCGAGGCGGCCGTTGGTCTGCTGCAGACGACCGCGCCAAACCCGAAGGTGCTCGAACGCGACCGCTCCCAAAGCGTCTTCACGCAGGACTGGCTCACCTTCGCGGGACGCATGGTCAGTGCAAATCGGCTGACCCTCGGGCGCAAACATCTCGCCGAACAGGCGGATCTGTTTGCGCGCGCGGAGCAGACCCATGGCGTCCCAGGCCCCGTCATTGCAGCATTCTGGGGACTGGAAACCGACTATGGCGCGGTTCAGGGCAACTTCGACACCCTGAGCGCCCTGGCGACCTTGGCGCACGACTGCCGCCGTCCCGATCTGTTCCGGCCGCAGCTGATTGACGCATTGCGGCTGGTGGATCTGCACTGGCTCGATCCCGACGAACTGCGCGGCGCTTGGGCGG
>JBATTL010000467.1:0-2905 GCA_049670525.1 Thiohalocapsa sp.
ATGGTCCGGATTATCGACGAGTCGGGGGAAGATTACCTCTATCCCCAATCCTGTTTCGATGAGGTCGCGCTGAGCGCCGCGTCCTCCGAGCAACTGGCCAAGGCGCTACCGCATCGCTAGACCGATGAAACCCCGCATTCCCGACACCTTGCCCGCCATCGCCAAATCGCCGGTCCCCGCGGCCGATGACCCGGTCGTCGTCGATTTCGCGACCCAACTCAAGCAAGCGTTAGGCACGCACTTACGCGAGCTTTGGTTGTTCGGGTCGCGGGCGCGCGGCGAGGCGCGTACAGACTCCGATTATGATCTCCTGGTTTTGGTCGACCACGACGCGACCGACCTGCGCGACCGGATACTCGACCTGCAAGTCGAGATGCTCAACCGCCATGATGCCCTCGTGACGACGCTCCTGCACACTCAGCACGAGTGGCAGCGCCAACAAGGCTATCCGCTGGCCATAAACATCGCCCGCGAGGCGGTGCGCCTGTGACGCCCGAGTGCGACGCGCTACTCGCAGTGGCCGAGGCAAAACTGCGCGCTGCCGATCTGTTACTTGCCGAAGGGCTGCCCGACGATTCGGCCTCACGGGCCTACTACGCCGCTTTTCATGCCGTCAGCGCGTTACATCTAGCACAGGGCAACGCCTTCTCGACTCATGCACAATTGATCGGACGCTTTAACAAAGACTTCATCCGCACGGGTTGTTTACCAGTGGAATTTGCCAGAGTCCTGACGCGCTTGTTTCAGGATCGGCAACTGGGCGACTATGGCGCACCCGCGTCGATCTCTCACGAACAAGCGCGACAAGACATCAACGATGCTCGTCGACTGATCGCGGCAATCCATAACGCACTGGATCCATGAAACCCCGCATCCCCTACACCAAGCCCTCCATCACCGATCTGGAGGTCCGCTACGCCACCGACGCCGCCGCCAACGGATGGGGCGAACATTGCTACGACTACATCTACCGCTTCGAAGATGCTTTCAAGGCCCACCTCGGCGTCGAACACGCCATCGCTACCTCCAGCTGCACTGGCGCACTGCACATGGGTATGGCGGCGCTTGGCATCGGCCGCGGCGATGAGGTCATCCTGGCCGACACCAACTGGATCGCCACCGCTGCACCCATCGTCCACCTGGGCGCCAGACCGGTCTTCGTCGACATCCTCGAAGACAGCTGGTGCCTCGATCCCGAACGCGTCGAGCAGGCCATCACGCCCAATACCAAGGCGATTGTGGCAGTGCATCTCTACGGCAACCTCTGCGATATGGATCGGCTATTGGCGATCGGCGAGCATCACGGCATTCCCGTCATCGAAGATGCCGCCGAGGCCATCGGCTCCGTCTACCATGGCAAGCGCGCCGGAAGTATTGGCGTGTTCGGCGCCTTCTCCTTCCACGGCACCAAGACGCTGACGACGGGTGAAGGAGGAATGCTCGTCACTAATGACCCCGCTCTTTACGAGCGCGTACTGACGCTGAGCAATCACGGCCGTTCGCGGACGCAGACCAAGCAGTTCTGGCCGGATATGGTCGGGTTTAAGTACAAGATGTCGAATATCCAGGCGGCGATCGGCTGTGCGCAGATGGAGCGTATAGACGAGCTGATCGCCCGCAAACGCGGGATACTCGCACACTATACACAGGCCCTGGCCGACCCTGACGGCATCGCCATGAACCCCGAACCGCCCGGCACCATCAACGGCGCTTGGATGCCAACCGTAGTTTTCGATGCTGATACCGGTATTACGCGGGAGCGGCTGCAAGCGGTCTTTGCGGCAGAAAATATCGATGCCAGAGTATTTTTCTGGCCATTATCGAGCCAGCCAATGTTCGAGGATCGGCCTGAGAACCAGTTGGCTTGGGAAATACCAGGGCGCGCTATGAATCTACCGAGCTTTCACGACATGATTGCCGAACAACGAGCACGTGTTGCCGGCGTTATCGAGCAGCTGTTAGCCTGATGAACGACTCGGTTTCTCCTGTATCACAGGATTCAACCAATTTGTTTTTTATGGACGGCCAGGTCGGGTTGGCCATCTGCGAATGGCTGACCTCACATTTCAGGCAGGATATCGGCCTCGTTGTAACAACTGGCTGTGGGCCAGTGCAGGAATGTGTTCAAGCTGCCGGGGTACCCTTTCTAATCTATTCCTCAGAGTCCGCTTTGCTTGCCACGATTGATAAATCCAACCAGCATTTCGACTGGGGCTTTCTGGTCTGGTGGCCTAAAATCATTGGCCGGAATCTAATCCAGCGTCCAAAACAAGGCTTCGTCAACACCCATCCAAGTTTTTTGCCCTATAACCGGGGTAAACATTACAATTTTTGGGCTTTAGTTGAAGAGGCTCCGTTCGGCGTCAGTTTGCATTTCGTCGAGGAAGGCATTGACTCAGGAGATATCGTTGCCCAGACATCGCTGTCGTATGACTGGGAAGATACCGGTGCCACGCTTTATGCAGCGGCACAAGAAGGCATGATTGAATTGTTTAAGTCTACCTATCCTCAGCTTAGAGCGGGGCAATATACCCGAACACCGCAGAATCGAGCCCAGGGTTCGTTCCATTTGGCCAGAGAACTCGAACTAGCAAGCCGAATCGACTTGGACAAGAAGTACACCGCAAGCGAAATCTTAAATTTATTGCGGGCGCGAACCTTTTCTGGTCATCCTGCGTGCTGGTTCGAGGACAAGTCCGGAAAAATGTTTGAAGCTAGAATAGAAATCAAAAGAAAACAGGTTTGATGATGTATGAGAAATTCCGGTCAGAGTGCCGAACCGAAGTGGCAGCCCAAGGCGCCGATCATGAAATAGCAGCAACAACCCGCGAGTGGATGAATCGCGCGAACGCGCACAAATATTCCTACCACTTCGAGTGGCAAGGCCGCCCGATCATCCAATACC
>JBATTL010000468.1:0-8039 GCA_049670525.1 Thiohalocapsa sp.
CTTGCGGCGCCTGTGGCCGACATCGCGCGGGGCACCCGCGCGGTCGCCGCGGGCAACTACGAACAGCAGTTGCCGTTGCCAGCACACGACGACGAGCTGGCGTTTCTGGTCGCGTCCTTCAATGCGATGACTCGCCGAATCGCGCGCGCTCGGGATCAGGCCGCCCGCAGTCAGCGTGCCGTCGAGGAGCAGCGCAGCTATCTGCAGACGGTGCTTGGCCGGCTTTCCAGCGGCGTCATCGCCTTCGATGAAGCGCTGAATCTGGTCACCATGAATGCCGCCGCAGGCCAAATCCTTCGACTCAGCGACCACTCCGATCAGCAACTCGACCTGGATGAACTGGAAGCGGCCCACCCAAGGCTCATCGGTTGGGGGGAGACGGTGCGAAGGCAGATCGCGGCCTGCCAGGAGTGGCGTGAAGAGGTCGCATTGGTGGGGAGCGACGGGCGTCAGGTTCTGATGTGCCGCGGCAGCCCGCTACCAAGCTCCAACGGCGACGCGGTCGGGCATGTCGTGGTGTTCGACGATATTACGACCCTGATCCGCGCCCAACGCGATGCGGCCTGGGGCGAGGTGGCGCGACGACTTGCACACGAGATCAAGAATCCGCTGACGCCGATCCAGTTGTCCGCCGAACGTCTGCGCCACAAGCTCCTGAAAAAATTGCCGGACACGGACGCGCGTCTGGTCGACCGAGCCACCCACACCATCGTGCAGCAGGTCGAAGCCATGAAGGCGATGGTGAACGACTTCGCCGACTATGCGCGTGCCCCCGAAATGCAGCACGAGCCGTTCGTGCTCGACGACCTGGTCGCCGAGATCATCGAACTCTATCGCGCCGGAACAACCGAGATCTCGCCCAGACTGCGCGCCCCCGGCGCACTTGTCAGCGGAGACTCCAAACGCCTGCGCCAGGTCATGCACAACCTGCTGAAAAACGCCGGCGAGGCGTTGGAAGGTCAGGACGACGGCGTGATACAGGTGCAAACGCATCTGATCCACTGTAGCGAATCCCCGGCCATCGAGCTCAGCATCGAAGACAACGGCGGCGGCATCCCTTCGGACCTCATCGACCGACTGTTCGAGCCCTATGTGACGTCGAAGAGCAAGGGCACTGGATTGGGCCTGGCTATTGTTAAGAAGATTATTGAGGAACACGGCGGTATTATCAGGGTAGAGAACGCCGAGCACGGCGCACGCTTCACGGCCAGACTACCGGTATGGCGCGAAGATCCGTCCGCGTCCGAGACGCCGATACGGCCACCAGGAGAATCATGAGCGCGACCCACATTCTCGTCGTGGACGACGAGCCCGACATCCGCGAAACCGTTCAGGACATCCTTGAGGATGAGGGCTACACCGTCACAAACGCGGAAAACGGAGAGGCGGCGCGTCATGCGCTACGCGAGCGCCGTCCTGACCTCATGCTGCTCGACATTTGGATGCCCGACCTCGACGGTATCAGCCTACTCAAGGAGTGGGCCGAAGACGAGGGCCTGCCCTGCCCCGTAATCATGATGTCGGGACACGGCAACGTGGAGACCGCGGTCGAGGCGACGCGGCTGGGCGCTTACGATTTCCTTGAGAAACCACTGTCCATGGCCAAGCTGCTGCTTACGGTCGAGCGCGCCATGGCCGCGGACAAACTGGAGCGGGAGAATATCGGTCTACGCCGACGCGCACCGCTGGTTCAGGAACCCGCGGGCCGTTCCGCGGCGATGCAGCGGCTGCGCGAACAAGTGAAGCGTATCGCTCAGCATGACACCTGGGTGCTCATCACTGGTGAGGCCGGCGCCGGCCGCGAGACCTTTGCCCGCTTTCTGCATTCCCAGAGTGCCCGCAGAGAACGTCCGTTCGTCGATCTCGGCGTGTCCGCCATCGCTCGCGGCAACGCGGCGCGTGAGTTATTCGGCAGCGAGGAAGGTGGCCATGTGCACTATGGCAGTCTGGAACAGGCCGCCGGCGGTGCGCTCCTGCTGGATGAGGTCGCCGACATGGACCTGGAGGCGCAGGGCCAACTGCGTGGAGCATTGGACACTGGCTCATTCCTCCGCGTTGGCGGCAGCGATCCGGTCGCCATCGACGTGCGCATCATCGCCGCGACACAGCGCGACCTGAAGGAGGAGGTGCGCGCAGGCAGCTTCCGCGAAGACCTCTTTTACCACCTCAATGTCGTGCCGCTGCATATCCCGCCGCTGCGTGAGCATGCCGAGGACATCCCCGAATTGCTCAGCTATTACGTGGACCATTTCGCGACCCATGAGAAGCTGCCGTACCGGCGCTTCAGCGTCGGAGCACAGAATTATCTGCGCAATTATACTTGGCCGGGGAACGTCCGGGAGCTGAAGAATCTCGTTCAACGGGTACTGATCCTCGGCGCCGGGGACGAAATCACACAAACCGAGATCGAGACTGCACTTGGCTCGACTCCGCCGGTTCCAACCCAACCGCTGGAAGGCCTGGTCTCGTTCGACCAACCCCTTCGGCAAGCACGCGAGCAGTTCGAAAAGGCCTACCTGGAATACCAGCTCGACAAGCATGCGGGCAATGTGAGCAAGATGGCGAAAGAGGCAGGTATGGAGCGAACGCATCTGTATCGAAAATTGCGATCGCTCGGCATCGAGATAAAGGAGCGGCGTTGATCGCCTTAGCTGCCACGCGACCACGGATCCTTGGCGTTCCCTTCCCGGAACAGACATCGCCCGCCGTTCCCCACAACCGATACGTATCGCCGACAGCGCACACAGGACCCGCGTTTTTGCTCTACTTACCGACCATTCGCCAGCCTAGCGAGCCATCTGCGCGTCCCAAGGGGTCGCAGTCCAAGCAACCCACCCTAGCCGGATTATTTCGGAATCCCAAACTCCGGCGGTCGGCCCTCAGCTGAAATGAAAATCCTGATCCTCGGTGCCGGCCAGGTCGGCACTTCGGTCGCCGCCAACCTGGTCAGCGAAGCCAACGACATCACCGTGGTGGACACCGACGGTCAACGCCTGCGCGAACTCGCCGACCGCTTCGACCTGCGGACCACTGAAGGCCACGGCGCTCACCCGGATGTGCTGCGGCGCGCCGGCGCCGAGGACGCCGATATGATCATCGCGGTGACCAACAGCGACGAGACCAATATGGTCGCCTGTCAGGTGGCCTATACGCTGTTCCACACGCCAACCAAGATCGACCGGGTTCGCGCGCCGGGTTTCCTGCACCACGACGAGCTGTTCGGTCCTGACGCGATGCCCATCGACGTGCGCATCAGCCCGGAGCAGTTGGTCACCGACTATATCCTGCGCCTGATCGAGAACCCGGGCACGCTGCAGGTCACCGACTTTGCAAACGGTCGCGCGCGACTGGTGGCGGTACGCGCTTACTACGGCGGGCCTCTGGTGGGCCACGAACTGCGCACGCTCTACGAACACATGCCTCAGGTGGATGCGCGAGTCGCGGCGATCTACCGCCAGGACCGCGCCATTCAGCCAGAGGGAGACACGGTGATCCAGGCCGACGACGAGGTCTTCTTCATCGCGGCACCGAAGCACATCCGCTCCGTCATGAGCGAACTCCGACGGCTCGAGAAACCCTACAAAAGGTTGATCTTCGCCGGCGGCGGCAACATCGGCACAAGACTCGCGCGCGCGACCGAACGTAACTATCGCGTCAAGGTCATCGAGTGCAACCTCGACCGTTGCAAGCACATCGCCGAGTCACTGGAACGCACCATCGTGCTGCATGGCGATGCGGCCGACGAGGAACTGCTGCTGGAGGAGAACGTCGAGGACGCCGATGTATTTTGCGCGGTCAGCAACGACGACGAGGCGAATATCCTGTCGGCGATGCTCGCCAAACGTCTGGGCGCGCGCAAGGCGATGGCCTTGATCAACCGCACGGCCTATGTCGACTTGGTGCAAAGCGGTCCCATCGACATCGCTATTTCACCGCAGCAGGCCACCATCGGCAGCTTGCTCAAACACGTCCGGCGCGGCGACGTCGTCGTCGTACACTCGCTGCGACGAGGCGCCGCCGAGGCCATCGAGGCTATCGCCCATGGCGATCAAAGTTCCAGCAAAGTGGTCGGCCGTCCCATCGAGGCCATCCACCTGCCAAAGGGCGCCAGCATCGCCGCCGTCGTGCGCGGAGACGAGGTCATCATCGCCCACCATGACACCGTCATCGAGTCCGAGGACCATGTGATCCTATTCTTGCAGGACAAGCTCAAGGTGCCCGAAGTCGAGAAACTGTTCCAGGTCGGAATCACATTCTTCTGATGCGCCGAAGTCCGCCAGTCCGAGTCGCCCGCTGATCGTGAAACGCTTCGCCGCGGTACAAAAGATACTCGGCCTGCTGCTGATGCTCTTCAGCGTTAGCATGCTTCCACCAGCGCTGGTCGCACTGATTTATGGCGACGGTGCCTTGTTGCCGTTCGTCTACGCCTTCGCGCTGATCCTTGGCATCGGCACGCTGATCTGGCTGCCGGTGGCGCGTCGGCGACAGGAACTGCGCCTGCGCGACGGCTTCCTCGTGGTCGTGCTGTTCTGGGTCGCGCTCGGGCTATCGGGAGCGGTACCGTTCTGGCTGTCGCCGGAACCGGACCTGTCCCTGACGGACTCGGTTTTCGAGTCCATGTCGGGCCTCACGACCACCGGCGCGACGGTGATTCTCGGCATCGACGAACTGCCACATTCGATGCTCTGGTACCGCCAGCAACTGCAATGGCTCGGCGGCATGGGCATCATTGTGCTGGCGGTAGCAGTGCTACCCATGCTGGGCATCGGTGGCATGCAGTTGTACCGATGCGAGACACCGGGGCCCGTGAAGGACACCAAACTGACGCCGCGCATCACCGAGACCGCGAAGGCCCTGTGGTACATCTATCTCGGGCTCACCGTCAGCTGCGGCTTGGCATACTGGGGAGCGGGCATGTCGGCATTCGACGCCATTGGCCACGCGTTTTCCACCGTCGCCATCGGCGGATTCTCCACCCATGACTCGAGCATCGGCTACTACGACAGCACGCTGATCGAGATGATTGCGGTCGTATTCATGCTGCTCTCGGGCGCCAATTTCGCTCTGCACTTCATGGCGGTGCGCGGCAGGAATCCCCTGATCTATGCCCGCGACAGCGAGTTTCGGTTCTATCTGTTCCTGATGGTCGTCGCAACCGTCATCGTCACCACGGCGCTCTACCGCACCAACACCTACATCGACTGGGGAGAGTCGTTTACCAAGGGGCTGTTCCAAGTGGTCTCAATCGGCACGACCACTGGTTTCACCACGGCTGCGTTCTACAATTGGCCGCCCTTCACCGAGATCCTGCTGCTATTCCTGGCCTTCGTCGGCGGCTGCGCCGGCTCCACCGGCGGCGGCATCAAGGTCATCCGCTTCCTGCTGCTGATCAAGCAGGGCTTGCGCGAGATCGAACGCCTGATCCATCCCAACGCACAACTCCCCGTGCGTGTGGGCCGGAAGGTCATCGACCATCGCATCGTCGACGCGGTATGGGGTTTCTTCTCCCTGTATGTCGCCGCCTTCACCTTCATGTACTTGGCGTTAGCCGCAACCGGGCTGGATCTCATGACCGCGTTCTCGGCGGTTGCCGCCTGCATGAACAATCTGGGTCCGGGACTCTCGACGGTCGGCGACCACTACTTCGACATGCACGACACCGGCATTTGGATATTGTGCTTCGCGATGCTGCTCGGGCGCCTGGAGATCTTTACGTTACTGGTGCTGTTGACGCCGGCTTTCTGGCGGCGGTGATCAGATGTTGACCGGCTACTTCCATGAACGCCATTCCGAGCAGCTATCTCAATCTGATCAATCCCCTGATCGAGGCCGCCCGAGGCTTTGTCGAGAACGGCGAGACGCTGGCGCCCTTCGCGTTCGTCGGCAATCTTTCCGGCGGCGGCACCTTTCCAGTGCTGCTCGCCACCGGCAGCGACGCGGAGAAGGACGAGTCGGCAAACGCTGTCAAGCGCTTGGCCGAGATGCATCAAGCCGATTTCGTGTTTACGATCCTGGAGGCCTGGTCATTGCCCGCTGAACAGATCGAGAAGTTCGAGGAGATCATCGAACACTATGGCTCCATCGGCGCTTCACCCGATCGTCTCGATGTGGTCTCGCTGGCGTTGGAGACGCGACACGGTCTATGGGTGGCGCAAATCCCGCTTGAGCCCTTGTGCCAGGCGGACGGCAGACGCACGTTCGGTGAACCAGGTTTTCGGCACTTCACCTCGGGCGAAGGCCGCTTCACCGATCTGCTGCCGATCAAGGACGACGGTGCCGGACCGACCGGCACGCTGCACTGATCGGTCGCTCCAAAGGCCGACTAACGGAGGTCCAATGGGCGTCATTGAAAACTTAGAGGCGATGAGAGCACGCGGACAGGATTCGGCGCTGCTGCGCTACAGCCTCGGCAACGAGTACCTGAAGCGCGACGATTCGACCCGTGCCATCGAGCATCTGGCCGAGGCGGTACGACTGGATCCGACCTATTCGGCGGCTTGGAAACTATTCGGCAAAGCGTTGCAGACCGATTCGCGTCACACAGAGGCGATCGACGCCTTCGACCGTGGTATCGCCGCAGCCGAAGATAAGGGCGACGTTCAGGCCGCGAAGGAAATGCAGGTGTTCCGCAAACGCTCGAACAAGGCCATCGATGTTTGACGGTGCGCTGGGAATCGACCCATCACTCGGCGGCATGATGATCCGAATGCTCCGGGACGGGCTCTGTGGGACCGGCCCCATAAAGGACCGGAGCAACCTGGTCCGGCACGTGCAGATGAAGGTGCTCATGGCGGTGCACGTGAGGGTGCCGATGCAGCACCGCCTCATTCAGCCGCCCATCCTTGAGCACTAGCGCTCGGTTGCTCAACTGCCCAAGAAGATGCCGGTCGTGGGAGACGATGACCATCGCCTGATCCAGGGTGCCGAGATGCGCAATCAGACGTTCCTCGCTGATTCGATCAAGGCCGTTTGTGGGCTCATCGAGCAGCAGCACTCGCGGACGCATCGCCAGCACCGTGGCGAGGGCCACCATCCGCTTCTCCCCGGCCGAGAGTTGGTGGGTCACGCGCTCCGCAAAGGCTTCGAGGCCGAGATCGGCAAGCGCCTGTTCCGCGTCGCCGCGGGCGTCCGCGACCGAGCGGCCCAGGTTCAGCGGGCCGAAGGCAACGTCGTCCAGCACGGTCGGACAGAACAGCTGATCGTCGCTATTCTGGAACAGTAGTCCGACCTGGGCGCGCACCGAAAGGAAGTCGGCCTCGTCACGGCAAGTCCTGCCGAAGGCGATCACATCGCCGGCCTGGGGTCTCTTGAGCCCGACCAGCACATGCATCAACGTGGTCTTGCCGGCACCGTTTGAACCCACCAGCGCCACGCGTTCCCCGACACGCAGCCGAAAGTTGGCGCCGCACAGGACCCGGCGGGTACCATAGTCGTAATCGACGCCTGCCAGGCGCAGCAGTTCGTCCTTGGCACCACTCATGACGCCGCCCCGAGCGGCAAATGATCGACTACGGACAACGCGGCGACCAGCAGAATCACGGCGAACAGCGCGGCGGTATCGATCCCGTGCCAGCGAAAATCGTCGAGTAACCGCAACCGGCCGTCGAAGCCTCGGCAGCGCATCGCATCGAGCACTCGCCGGGAGCGGCCAAGGCTGCGCACCAGCAGCATCCCCATGAGCCAGCCGACACTGTTCCAGGTATGCCGGTTACTGCGCGGCACAAAGGCGCGGGCGCGCATGGCTTGACGCAGACGAGCATACTCGTCCCCCGTCAGTTGGATCTGGCGCAGCGTCAGCAGCAGCAGATGCACGAAGTTCTCCGGCACACCCAAACGCGCCAGCGCTTGAGCAAGGCGAGCGGGTTCCAGCGTACCAAGCAGCGCTAACGTCACCAACAATACGGCGTTCGCCCGCAGCAAAATCGCGAGCGCCAGTTCCAATCCTTGGGTGCTGGCGGCCAGCGAACCCAGATGGAAAAGCGGATCACCGGCCACCGTGAACGGCAAGGTAAACAAAAACACCAGCATGAACAACTCCA
>JBATTL010000469.1:0-7714 GCA_049670525.1 Thiohalocapsa sp.
GGCGCTTGATCCGGTTGCGTCGGCAGCCCCAGGACGTTGCGCGTGTGGAAGATGCCGACCACATTGTCGAGACCACCGTCGAATAGGGGCAGACGCGTATAGCTGGTCCGCTTGATGGCGGCGAGCATCTCCTCCTCGGCGTCCTGTAGATCGATGCCTTCCACCTCGTTGCGCGGGATCATGATGTCCTCGACCGTCGCGTTCTCCAAATCGAGGATGGCGAGCAGCATGTCGCGACTACGTTCGGGGATCATCGCACCGGCCTCATTGACCACGGTGCGCAGCTCCTCCTGGCTCAGGGCGTGTCCCTGCTTTGCATCCGGACCAACCCCCAGCAGTCGTAGCATGTTGTTGGTGATGACATTCACGCTCCATACAATTGGATGTAGCAGCTTCAGCAGTGGCGTGTAAATGTATGCGGCGGGGTAGGCGATGAGCTCCGGATGCAGAGCCGCGAGGGTCTTGGGCGTGACCTCGGAGAAGATCAATATCACCAGCGTCAGTAGCCCGGCGGCGATTGCGATGGCGCCTTCGCCGCCGAGCTTCAGCGCGATGATGGTGGCCAGCGACGAGGCCAGAATATTGACAAAGTTGTTACCGAGCAGGATTAGCCCGATCAACCTGTCGGGTCGGTCGAGGAGTCGGCGCGCTAGGATGGCGCCGCGGTGGCCCTGGTCGGCCTTGTGGCGCAGGCGGTAGCGGTTCAGCGTCATCAGCGCTGTCTCCGACCCTGAGAAAAAGCCGGACAACACGAGCAGTGCGATCAGCGCCAGCAATTCGGCAAAGGGTATTTCGTCCACGATGGGCCTTGAGTGGTGGCGTCGAGCTTACGCGGGCCGAACGGGCTAGTCGCCGAAGGACTCGGCCCAATAGCGCCAGGCTTGAACGTCGCCACTTCGGTGGTCGGGGCTGATGCCAGCCTTGCGCTTCAGTTGACTTAGAAAACTCCTCGGATGCGGCAGCTGCGCCCAGACTGGCGGCAGGAAAATACCGCAGCCCGCGCCTTCAGCTCCATTTTCGGCGAGGATGATGCCGTCAACACCCGGCCGCAGAGTTGCGAGGAGTTCTTCCTCGTTGCCGAAGGTGATGGGTTCTGGCGGAGTTAACACCGAGATTTCGATGTGCACAGGGTCGAGCTCGGCGTCGTTGACAGGCTCGAAGCGTGGGTCAAAAAAGGCTGCGGCCTCGGAATCACTGCGGCGCCCGACGCGGCGTCGAGATAACAGCGAAGCTGGTCAGCCAATTGTCTTGGGTTTGCCGGACACAACAGTCCGGCGACGGCGGGGCGGCGGAACTGTGACATGATGCTGTCTCGTTGCGAACGGTGAACGATGACTCGACCTCGATTGTAACCCGCAAATGCGTTCAGATCCCTGCCTTGGCCGCGCGAAAGGCAGTCGGCCATGACCCGATCAGGCGTTCGCTTTCGCTCACCCCGGCCTTCCCTTGTCGGTTGGTTCCGCCCCGTTCCCTCGTAACCCGCCCAGGATCCGATTGTTCTGATCGCGGCTGGAGTCATAACTCCAGGCTCGGCAAGCATGGACAGACGGATTTGCCCCGCTTCTCTTCGACGCGGATAATGCCCGGCTTTTTGCAGCGAGGGAGATCCGTGTTCAAGAACGCCAAGGTATTCCGGCTCAGTGCGCCGTTTACGCTGAACCAGATGGCATTGCATGAGCGACTGATGGCGCAACGCTTCCGCCCCTGCGGGCCCTTGGAGGTCGCAACCATGGGTTGGGCGTCACCATTGGGGCCCAATGCGGAACTACTAGCGCATGCTGCGAACGGTTGTCTGCTGATTGCCGCCCGCCGCCAGGAGCGCTTGCTACCCGCATCGGTCGTGGCGGAGGCGGTCGCCGAACGGGTTGCTGAGATCGAGCAGGCAGAAATCCGCGAGGTCCCGCGGCGGGAGCGGACGCAACTACGCGAGCAATTGATGGCGCAGATGCTGCCGCAGGCATTTACACGCTCGCGGTTGGTGCGCGCGTATGTTGATCCGGAGGGCGGCTGGGCGGTGGTGGATGCCTCTAGCGACAAGGTGGCCGAAGATGTGCTGTCACTGTTGCGCAAGAGCCTGGATTCGTTCCCCGCCAAACCGCTGACGGCGGGTGTACCAGTGTCCGAGCTGCTCAGCGCTTGGGTGGCAAGCGGACGCGCCGGTGATGGCTTCGAGCTACAGGATCAGTGCGAACTAAGGGATCCCGGCGACTCGCGTTCGGTCGTCCGCTGCCGCGGTATGGACCTCACCATCCCGGAGATCAAGGCCCACCTGGACTCCGGGAAGCGGGTGGTCGCCCTCGGGCTGACTTGGGGTGAACATCTGTCGCTGTTGCTGGATGAGGCCCTGGGGCTTAAGAGGCTGCGATTTGCCGACGAACTCATCGATGCCGCTGCGGACGACGTCGGCGAGGACGAGATGCTGCGTATGGAGGCGGAAATGATCATCATGACCGAGCAGTTGCGTTCGCTTCTCAAGGGTTTGACAGCGGAGTTCGCGTTAGAGGCGGAAGCGTTGGAGACCAGTCCAGTGAACGGCGGGACGTTGGCCGCTGTGGCAATTAAGACCGAGCCGGCCGTCGAGTCGCCGCCCTGGTCTTGATCGGGTCTTATGATTCGGCCGCGATAACGGTCGCGGCTCAAGCCTGGACTATGCGTTCCGGTTTGGCGTTGCTGCGGGGTTCGCCAGGGAGCGATTCAAAGGTCGTAATAGGTCTTGTACCAGTCGACAAAGCTGGCGACGCCGGTCTCGACGGTGGTTTCGGGTTTGTAGTCGATCTGCTCGATCAGATCGGTCACATCGGCATAGGTGTCGGGCACGTCCCCCGGTTGCAGCGGCAATAGGTTTTTTCGCGCCTCCCGCCCGAGACACTGCTCGAGCACCTCGATGTAGTGCATCAATTCAACGGGTAGATTGTTGCCGATGTTGTAGAGCCGGTACGGCGCGCTGCTGGTCGCCGAATCGGGCGCAGTTCCGGCCCATGCGGGATTGGGCTCGGCGACCTTGTCGAGAACGCGCACAACGCCCTCGACGATGTCGTCGATGTAGGTGAAATCCCGCCGGTGTTTGCCGTAGTTGAAGACATCGATCGGTTCTCCCGCCAGGATGGCGCGGGTGAACTTGAACAGCGCCATGTCGGGCCGGCCCCAAGGCCCGTAGACGGTGAAGAAGCGCAGACCTGTCGTCGGCAGCCGGTAAAGGTGGCTGTATGTATGCGCCATCAGCTCGTTGGCCTTTTTGCTCGCGGCGTAGAGGCTCAAAGGATGGTCGACGTTGTCGTGCACAGAGAACGGCATGCTTGTGTTGGCGCCGTAGACTGAGCTGCTGGACGCATAGGCGAGGTGTTCAACACCATTGTGGCGACAGCCCTCAAGGATATGGGCGAAGCCGACCAGATTAGTGTCGACATAGGCCAGCGGATTGTCGATGGAGTAACGCACGCCGGCCTGGGCGGCGAGGTTGACAACGCGCTGAGGCTGGTGCCGGGCGAAGGCCGTCGCGATTCCTTCGCGGTCTTCGAGATCCAGGCGTAGATCGGTAAAGGCTGCATGGTCCGCGATCCGTGCCAACCGCGCCTTCTTTAAGCCGACATCGTAGTAGTCATTGAGGTTGTCGATCCCGATGACTTCGTCTCCACGCTTGAGCAAGCGCAGGGACAGCGCGCAGCCGATAAAGCCGGCACTTCCTGTTACGAGGACTTTCATCACTGGATTCCTGGGGATAGTAGGGAGCTACTGATCGTTGGCGATGGGCGGATGCATCTGCTGGAAGACATCGCCTGGCTCGCGCCGCTCGATGATTTTTCAATGTCGGCCGGCTTCGCTCCGCCGACCGCTAGCCGCGGTCGCTCATAGCCGACCGTCGACTTCGTCGCGGTGGAACAGATGCTTGACGTCGTACAGGACTGCGCCCCGCTTAGCGAAGCTGCGGAGGGTATCGATGCCCATATCGGCGAACTGCCGATGGGCGACTGCTAGTACAAGGGCGTCGTAGTCGTCACCTGGGTGAGGTTGGACGAGGTCGATCCCGTATTCCGTGCGAGCTTCCTCGGCGTTGGCCCAGGGATCGCATACGTCACATCGGATTCCGAATTTGTTTAGCTCGGCGACAACGTCGACGACCCGGGTGTTGCGAAGGTCGGGGCAGTTTTCCTTGAACGTCAGTCCCATCACGAGTGCCGTTGCATGCGCGGGCAGGCCTCCTCGGCGCGCCATGAGTTTGACGACTTCCGCGGCAACGAACGCTCCCATGCTGTCATTAAGCCTGCGCCCGGCGAGGATGATCTCCGGGTGGTAACCGATTTCTTGCGCCTTGTGCGTCAGATAGTAGGGGTCAACGCCGATGCAGTGACCGCCGACGAGACCTGGTCGAAAAGGCAGAAAATTCCATTTGCTTCCGGCCGCTTGCAGCACCTCTTCCGTGTCGATGCCAAGTCGGCTGAAGATCAGTGCGAGTTCATTGATCAACGCGATGTTGACATCGCGCTGTGTATTCTCGATGACTTTAGCGGCTTCAGCCACGCGGATACTACTGGCCTTGTGGGTTCCAGCGGCGATGATGGACGCGTACAGCCCGTCCACGAAGTCCGCGGCCTCGGGGGTGGATCCAGATGTCACCTTCTTGATAGATGGTAGCCTGTGCTCCTTATCGCCGGGGTTGATCCGCTCCGGGCTATACCCAAGACAAAAATCTTCGTTCATCCGCAGACCGGAGCCCGCCTCCAATAAAGGCAAGCAAACTTCTTCAGTGGCGCCAGGATAGACCGTGGACTCATAAATCACGATGTCGCCAGCGGAGAGAATCGTCCCAAGCGATTTGCTGGCGGAGACCAGCGGTGCGAGATCCGGTGTCTTGCTCTCGGTGATTGGGGTCGGTACCGTCACGACGTAAACGTTGCATGCGCGTAACTCATTGACGTCCGTGGTGTAGCGCAAATTGCGCGCGTTTGCGAGTTCCTCCCCACTGACCTCCAATGAGCTGTCTCGCCCGGCAATCAGCTCGTCCACGCGCGCCTCGTTGATGTCGAAGCCGGTTGTCTTGTAACGGCTGCTGAACTCAACGGCGAGCGGTAGTCCGACATAGCCCAGTCCTACCACACCGATCACCACTTGAGCGTTATTCAGCACTGAGGTCATAATCGTAAAGCGCGTTCGCGGAAGCTTTAGGAATCCGGGTGGTCGTACTGAAGCCTGTGTTTCGCGTGGATTTTACCACGCTGCGAAGGTGTCGGCGAAGCCGTCGGTGTTGATGTCGCGCGATGAGCGGAGAAGCCACAAACCCACGCTATGATAGACTTTCCAGTGGTCTTCGCGGTACGGCTCCGAAGGGCCGCCAGCATGTGTCGGGCTTGGCTGCGGTTCGCGCGGTCGCGGGAACCGCCAAGCTCCGGTGCCAACGCCGAGCGGTTCAAGGCTCCGTGACGCGAGCCGGTTCAATGCGCTCAATCACCTAACCGCGTACGCCGGCACATGGCCGCGATGGAAGCCTCATTGTATCAGCCAAACGCAGCGTCCGATCTAGGGCAATGATGCGCGTCTTCGGGTATTACGTCTCCGGAGTCAATCTGATTCTCGGCGTGCTTGAGGCTGCTTTGTTTTTCGGCTCCTTCTCCCTCGGTGCGCATGTCAGGTTCGGCTGGTCTTTACCCGAGGATTTTCCGCCCTGCGGTATCTGTGTGACTGGAGCCATATTCGCGGTCGTGATGTCCCTCTCGGTCACTTCAATGGGTTTGCACCAGCGAGGTGCTAACGATCGCGAGGCGGGATTCGTCGTTAGGCTCGGGTTGGCCTTTGCTATCGGAACTGCGATGTTGGCCTTGCTTTTTTATCTCTTTCCGTCGGTGACCATGGGCCGGGGCGTACTCGCGTGGGCCCTGGGATTTTCGTTCATTGGCGTTGTGCTGCTCCGTGAGCTTTTTGTTCGCGTTGCCGGAGCGGAGTCGCAAAAGCGACGCGTGCTGGTGTTGGGTGCAGGTGTCAATGCACAACGGATTGCCGAACTGACGGAGACCAATCGCAACCTCGGTTTCTCAGTTGTTGGTTACGTTCCGCTGCCGCGCAGCCAGCGTCTGGTCGACGACAACAAGATACTACCTCACGAGGGCTCGCTGCTGGAGTTGGCGATTGCCAACGCCGTTGACGAGATTGTGGTGGCATCCGACGATCAACGCCGTAAGCTGCCCGTTGGGGAACTCCTCGACTGCAAGATGATTGGGTTTGCGGTGTTGGACCTGCTGACCTTCTTCGAGAAGGAGTTTGCGGTCGTCAAGATCGATCTCCTGCATCCGAGTTGGATCTTCTTGTCACAGAATGGCTTTCGCTTGGGCGTCACCGGACTCTACGGCAAGCGGTTGTTGGATCTGTCGCTTGGCCTTTTCATGCTGACGGTGTCCGCGCCGTTGATGGCCGGCATAGCCATCGCCAGCCTGATCGAGTCACGCGGTAGAGATCCTGTGTTGTACCACCAGATCCGCGTTGGGCAGTGCGGTATGCCATTTCGTTTGCACAAGTTTCGCAGTATGCGCATCGATGCGGAGGCTGATGGTCGCGCGCGTTGGGCCTCGAAGGACGACACCCGCATCACGGGGTTGGGCGCATTCTTGCGGCGGACACGCCTCGATGAACTGCCGCAACTATTCAACGTGCTCAACGGCCAGATGAGTCTCGTCGGTCCGCGACCCGAGCGTCCCGAATTCGTCGAGCAATTGACCATGGGGATCCCATATTATGCGGAACGACATCGGGTAAAACCGGGAGTCACGGGTTGGGCTCAGTTGCTCTATCCATACGGCTCAGACGAGGAAGACGCTAAACACAAACTGGAGTTTGATCTCTACTACGTGAAGCATGCCGGTATCGTGTTGGATCTGGTCATTTTGCTTCAGACGGTCGAGGTCGTTCTGCTCGGAAAGGGTGCCCGCTGACGCTCCGCCGTCGTTGCTGAGCGATATACCTGATGCTCGCTCCCAACAACATCGGTGCCATCGGCTATGCGCTTGCAGCCTTATTGATGGCGATTTTGGGCGCGTTGCTGCTGACCACTTGGCGCGGCCGACTGCAGGGTGCATTGCTGCTTTCGGCAGTGGCGGCCAGCACTATTTGGGCCTTGTTGATGGCCGTACAGGCCCAGTGGCAAAGCGTGCCGGTCGAGTTCGTTTGGGCTGCCGAAGCGCTTCGGCTGCTCGCGTGGCTGCTGTTTCTGATGCGTTTGCTCGACCTGTTACATCCCGGCTCCGACAGTCGGACGAAGGTTCTGCGTTGGGTGGTGATTTTCGTCTGTGTCGTTTTAATGCTGCCATTCGAGGTGCAATTACGTGCGTGGCTGCCCACGGCCATGTCTCGACAGGTCGGCAGTCTGCGATTGATCGCGCTTGTCGTGCTCATTGTTGTCGGGTTGTTCCTGGTCGAGCAGGTGTACCGCAATACACCCTGGCAGCATCGGTGGGGCATCAAATTCCTCTGCTTCGGTTTGGGTGCTCTGTTCGCTTACGACTTCTATTTTTTCGCTGATGCGCTGCTCTTCGGACGCGTCGATTCCGGCCTGTTGTTGGCACGCGGGGCTGTCAATGCTGTCGTCGTTCCGTTCGTGGGAGTTTCAGTCGCACGTAACCCACAGTGGTCGTTCGACCTTTCAGTTTCGCGATCCGTTGTTATTCATTCAACGACATTGATCGCGGCTGGTGTTTACCTGCTCTTTATGTCACTTGCTGGCTATTAC
>JBATTL010000470.1:0-2007 GCA_049670525.1 Thiohalocapsa sp.
ATCTATGAGTGAGCAGCAAATCCCAACGTCGGCGGCCGGCGCCGACACCACGGGAGCATCGCCACAGCATCCATCCGCCGCACATTCGACGTCGAAACGGCGCCGGCGGTGTGTCGGTCTGTTCGGCCTCCTTGGGCGTTTGGTCCTCCAATTTCTGATTCTCATCCTGCTTCTGCTTGGCTTTGTGCTGGGCACGCAGACAGGGCTGCGCGTCGCCATTGCAGTGGCGGAGGATTGGGCGCCGGGCGTCATCGAAGTCGCTTCGGTCGAGGGTCGTATCCTCGGTGAACTGCGCGTGCAGGATCTGAAACTGAACCTGCCGGGCCTGACCTTGGGTCTGGGCCAATTTCATCTCGATTGGAGCCCGTCTTCGCTGTTCGGTGGCACGTTGGAGATCGGCGAGCTCGAGGCCAGCGATGTCGATATTGTCGCCGCGCCCAGCCCCGAGAAGGAGCCCGAGCCCTTCGCGCTCCCGCAGATCGAACTGCCCATTGGTATCGATATCGGCCGTCTGCTGATCGAACGGCTTAGCTTCAATCAGACTGGGGCGCCACCCGCGTCAGCGATTCGATTGGAACGTGCGGAACTCTCGGTCATGGCGCAAGGCGACCGGCTCGATCTGCGGCGACTTGATGCCCGCATGGCGCAGCCCGACGCAGCCGCGCAGGCCAGCGGCAGCGCCAGGCTGACGGGAGACTATCCACTGGATCTGGACCTGAGTTGGCGATTCAATCAAGCCCCGTCACTCAACCTGAACGGAGAGGGCAAGATCGACGGCGATCTGGCGAACCTGCTGATTACTCATCGCATCACCGGTTCCGCGGACCTTCAGTTACAGGCCCGGGTGACGAACGTTCTTGACGCCCCGAGCTGGGACGGCAGCATCCAGGTCGACGACGTCCGATTGCCGGAGATCGTTGCCGATGCGCCGCCGATCGATCTGACAGCGAAGCTCGAAACTCAAGGGAATCTCGACGATGCCACGCTCACCGGCGACCTAAAGGGCTCCGCCCCGGACCTGCCGGACTTTGGCGCGTTGAGCGCAGCGCTGGATCTGAGTTGGTCCGCGAAGATACTCGCCATCCGTGCGCTGAGTCTGGATGAGACCGCTTCCGGCGCGCACCTGGATCTGTCAGGGACGTTGGATCTCAACGGCCAACAGCCGGCCTTTGCGCTGACCGGTGCCTGGGACCGTCTGCGCTGGCCATTGGTTGGTGCGGCGATGGTCGAGGCCCCGCAGGGCAAGCTCGACGCCAAGGGTGATCTTGACGCCTTTAGCTACGCCCTGAGTACGGACGCCCGCGGTGAACAGATTCCGGAAATCCGACTGACCTTGAACGGCACCGGCGATACGGCTGGTACAGACCTCGACAACCTGCTGATCGAGACACTGGGTGGTCGGATCGAGGCCAAAGGCCGCGCCGCATGGTCACCGACAGTGACCTGGAATCTCGCGTTAAACGCCAGCGATCTGGACCCCGGGCTTCATTACCCGGGCCTCGACGGGCAGTTGGCGCTAAAGGCGGAGAGTCAAGGTGGGCTTGATGGTGGTTTCGGCTACCAGCTCAAGCTCGATGCCGGGCTCAATGCCTATCCGCCCGCCATCGTCATGCTGTCAGGCAAGGGTACGACGGAGCGCGCGGATCTCGAGACACTCAGCATCGAGACCCTCGGTGGTCTGATTCAGGGCCATGGAGAGATCACCTGGACGCCCGCGCTGGCGTGGAACCTGCAGCTCGATGCCAGTGACCTCAACCCCGGCACACAAGCGCCGGATCTGGATGGCCGCGTTGCGTTCAAACTCACCAGTGACGGTGGTCTGGAGCAAGGCTTCGTCTATGCGCTGAAGGGCGATGCCAGATTGGCTGCTTATCCGCCGGCAGTGCTCGATGTCGCCGGTAATGGAGACGCCGAGTCCGTGAAGGTCGATCGGCTGCTCATCAAGGTCCTGGGCGGCCGCATCGACGGCCGTGCCGGGTTCGCATGGGCGCCGGAGGTCGGTTGGGA
>JBATTL010000471.1:0-2826 GCA_049670525.1 Thiohalocapsa sp.
GGCCAAGGGCTTGTACAACCGCCCCGGCGGCGCGCCGAGCCGTCCGAGCATCAAAGCGTCAACGGTGACTGGCTCCGGTGCAGACTGACTGTCGTCGTCCAGCGTCGCGCCGAAATAATCGAAGTGATGGACGTTCGCGCCCTGATCGAAGCAGAACCAGCCCTGCGCCCGCCGCAGACCGCCGTACATCGAGCCCATGTTGACGACGAGGTCGTGATCGCCGGCGAAGAACAGGTCCGGGATCAACAGCTTGAGCCGACCCCAGATGCCCTGCTCCTGGATATCGCCTGAAATGACGGCGAGCAGCGCCGGCTCCGGGATCTGGAGGTCCGGACGATTCAGTAGTCCGACCAGAGGTGAGCTCGGCATCATGGCTTCCAATCCCGGCAAGGTCTCGGCGTCCTGGGGCTCCTTGACGACGGCGAGTATGAAGTCCATCACCGCATCAGCAACGGCGCCGCTCAGCATCGGCACCTTGGCGAGCAGATTGGAGACGACAGACAACCAGCGATCGACCCGTCCAGACGCGAGCGTGGTGCCGCGGGACGGGCTGGCAACGCGAACGAAGCGCTCGACCTCGATGCGTCTGCTACGCAGTTCGTCGATCAGCAGCGGCAGGTCGCGCCGATCGTCCGGGGATAGGCGCTGCAAATACTCCGGCGACACAAGTCCATGCCGCTCGATCAATGGAGACAGACAGAGTAGGTCACCGACCAGACCGCCGCGGGAATGGCTGACCAGGTGCAAACGGCTATCCGCGGGCAGTTGCTTCACCAACGCCAGGGCGTTCGCGATCGGGCTCTGGGTCAGGGTGCGATGCTCAAACCCGTAGATACGCGCCGGATAGCTTGCCCTAAGCGCTTCCATCGGGCCAGGCAGCTTGAATAATTCACCGAAGCTGCCGAGGGTCGATGAGAAAGTCCCGTGCAGGAAAAGCAACAGCGGTTCTTTGCCGGCGGCCTCCGCAGGCAGACTATCCACCGGCTGCCACGCCTGCTCGGTCCAGGCCTGCGTGGCCGCCGGATCAAGCCGGAGCAACTGGTTGTGGTTGTTGGCCTCGACCCGCTCGGCGGTCTTTGTGACAAGCTGCTCCGCGGGATCGATGCCGAAGATCTTCAGGCCCTTCAGCAACCAGCCACCAAGACCGCGCGCGTTCTTGTCGGCACCGAACGCGGTCTTCAGCGCCAGCGCGCCGTCGACGTCGCGGGATTCGTCGCCGAGCTCGCGCCGTAGTTCATCGCCGCGCATCCACAGGACGAAGTCGCCATCCCGATTGACGCCGACTACTTCGTCGTCTTCGATATCGACCCTGATCTCTGAGGTCTCGTCCCGCGCAGCAGAGAACTCAACCGCGGTGACCCTGCGCAGACCGACCTTCGAGTTTCGCTCGGGCTCGACTTCCTCGCGCTGTCCATACAATGCGTATGTCGACACGGCTGCCTCTCGCTTGTTGTTGTTGCTCCACGACTCCCGCACCCATCGTCGCGGCGGACTCGCCATGCGCGTCACCGCCGGTTGCGCGGGCTATGCCGCCATGGTTCGAGAATTTCCTAAGCATAGTCGCCTGACAGCCGCAGCGTGGCCTTCCGGCAAACGCGACAGGCCGCGTCGAATAGCTGCTTCAGACGCGTATTACGATCCGGTGAAAAACCCTCGGCGTCATGCCTGTCACTCGCCTGAAAGCATTCCAAACGTGCTCAAACAATCCGGGCGGGCTTCCCGCGGGGGTCATCGCGCCACGGCCGCCATTGCGATCGAGTTGGCGATCGATGCCGGAGCGCGCCAACCTCGTCGCAGCGACCAGGACAGAATTTTGCAGCTGGCTGGTCAAGCTACCATCGTTGCCGTAAGCTTCCGGCGCGGCGTCCGCGGGCCGCCCATGCGAGACGAGCGTTATCTCGCCTGGGCACCCGCCAGGCCCGGGCGCACTGCAGGCGAGCATGACGATCGCCTCGATGTTCCGCCACTCGTGGGCGGCCACTCGCGTTCGGTCGCTGGCAAACCCAAGGAACGGGTGACGCCATTCGTCGGGCATGTCGCAGATAGCCTTTGGTTGAAGGCTGAAATTGTCAGCATTACCCGCAGCACAGGCAGCCGCTGCGAATCTCAGTCGCCTAACCGACGGAGAATGTGAAGGAATCAATGAAGGAACCGGGAAACCGCGTTTGCCGGTTCCGTCCGATTTTTTGGCCAGGATGGCCGATCAAGCACTGTTTACGTAACTCAACTCTGCAGGTCGATACTATGAAGACGAAGAACCTCGCCCTTTCGGCGGCCTTGATCCTTGCCTTGAACACGAGCTACGCGGCGAAGGACAGCGTCGTCGTCTACACCGTCGCCGAGGGAGAAGACATCGAGACGATCGCCGGCCAATACGACGTCACGGTGGAACAAATCCTGGTGACCAATGGCAAGCAAAGTGAGGAGATCACCGTGGGCACCGTGATCTACATCCCACCGCAACACGCGACCGGCTATTTCAACCCGCAGACCGGCGTCTACAGGATCGCAGCCGGGGACGACCTTTACGAAATCGCCCGTCGATTCGGTACAACGGTCGCCGCGCTTGAGGCCAAGAACAAGCTGAACGGCGCGGATATCACCGCTGGGAACACGCTTCAAATTCCGGATTAGTCGGCACACGCCCGCTAAACGCACTCCATCATCGCCTTTGTAGTCCCGCTGGGCCAGCTCTGACCGCGTCTACAGCACCCACAAAACGCGCTGCTACCGCGCTTGACTAGCGATGCTTGCCACGCATCCGACGCCTCAGCAGCAACCAGGCCAGCAGGGCGACTGGGATCGACAGGCCGGTCACTATCCAGA
>JBATTL010000472.1:0-4893 GCA_049670525.1 Thiohalocapsa sp.
CGGTGCACAGGGCTGCGAACAGTTCCAATTGCAGATCCAGCCGCGATGCGTCCTCGGCGTCGATCGTGAATCCGATGTCGGCTGCTGCCGCCTGTCGTGCCAGTTCGGCTAGCCGCGGCAGCAGCTCCGCCCGCAGGCGCCGGGCCTGTGCGGGCTCGAAGCGAGGATGCAGGGCCGAGAGCTTGATGGAGACGCCGGGACCGTCGATGGGGCCAGCACCGTTCGATGCCCGGCCCAGCGCGGCGATCGCCTCTTGGTATCTGCTCAGATAGCGCGCTGCATCGGCGGTGGTTCGCGCCGCCTCGCCGAGCATGTCGAAGGAGTGTCGGTAATCTGCCTCGTCGCCCTTGACCGAGCGCGCCAGGGCCGCGTCGATGTCGCGCCCCATCACGAATTGCTCGCCGAGGATCTTCATGGCATGGCGCAGGGCTCGGCGCACGACCGGCTCGCCGCTGCGCTGCAGGCGTTTGCGCAGTGCACCGAGTAGATCCGCGCCCGGGTCGTCGTGCCAATCCATGAAGCGGCCGGTCAGCATCAAGGCCCAGGTGGAGGCGTTGACGAACAGCGAGCCGCTGCCCTTTGCCGTTCTGCTCGTTAGACCGGTCTGTCGGTCGGCATTTGCGCTTGGATCTGGATCTGGATCGTTGCTGCGCCAGTCCGCACTACCGAGCTTGTCGCGGATCAGTCTGTCAATCGTGGCATCGTCCGGAATGCGTAGTGCTGCCTCGGCGAGGCACATCAGCGCCACGCCTTCTCGGCTGGTCAGCGCGAACTCGTGCAGAAAGCCGTCCAGCAAACTGCCGGGACCCGGCTTGCTGCGCATCTCGAGCACCCAGGCGCGGGCGCGTTTCAGGACTACGGCG
Source organism: Thiohalocapsa sp. (assembly GCA_049670525.1). Classification (GTDB taxonomy): domain Bacteria; phylum Pseudomonadota; class Gammaproteobacteria; order Chromatiales; family Chromatiaceae; genus Thiohalocapsa. Next base: position 864 of record JBATTL010000472.1, read on the forward strand.
CGGCGCGCGTCAGACAGGTATGGGTGTGCCAGAAAGTGCGCGCGAAACAGGTCTTCGTCCTTGAAGCGCGTCGAATTGATGCTCGGATAGAGCGGGTGAGCGGTCAGATTCAGATCGAAGTACCGCATCGCATGCCACCGCGGGGTTGCTGGTTCGTTCCCTCCGAGGTTTGCGCGTCAGCTTTGAGCTGCAAGGGCGGTGTTGGCGCAGTCGATGGCGATCTCGATGGTGCGCGACCTGGCCTCGCTCGGCGTCGAGACCGGTGCCGAACGGCCACCGACCAACGCCAGCATCAGCAAACACTGCGTGACTGAGAACCGAGTCAGGTGCGCGACTATCCGCTGGCGTCGACGTTGGAACCGGCGCCCATGCGGGGCGCCGGTGCATGCCTGTTACAATCCCTTGAGGATGTAGACGTAGGCCTTGGGCACGTCGGCCCCCTTGATTGCGAAGGCCTGGGAGTCGAAAAAGTTACCAAGTCTCACGGTTTTCCCGGCCGGATAGGTACCGACGCGTATCTGGTTGCCGGTCACCTCATAGCTGCCGTCTCCCGGTGGCATTTCCAGCGTGACCAGGCAGGGCGAAAGGGCGCAGGTGCCGGTGTCTCCGGGTTTTACCGTGATCGCGTTTGAGCCGGATACGCTATTGCCGGCGATGGCCGGGACGGTTGCCAGGGACAAGGCAGCGGCTAACAATAGCCTGTGCGTCGGGGCCGCTGCGAACTGGTGTTGGTCAGTTGTCGATGCAATCTTGAACATGGCTTTGTAGTCCTCTATTGAGTGGCGGTCCTGGTGTCAGTTGCAGGAAGCGCGGACGGCGTCTTCGTTCCCCGTCCTGCGCTTCGGCCGCGGTCAGACCAGAATGGACGTTTCGTTTAAGACTCCCGACCCAATACGGCTCCCGTACTTGGGCCGTCGCGGCGCGAGACCATATGGAACTTCGTCCTCTACCTGAGCACTCCCATGCCGCATCAGATCTGTTTCTCTCACCCAAAATAAAACCCAGTCCTGCCAATGGGTCCGACGCTCGGAGTTTTGCGCGTTGCCGTCTAACACTGGCATCTCCGGATACGCGATTCGTAAGCGCTTTCTGCGATTTGGTAGCAGACGATCCGAGGACCAACCGTTCCCGCCTTTACGATCGCGTGTCTGATCATCATGCTCCAATGAGCCCGGCGCTGCCGAGGATGGGGTTGAAACCCAGCGGGTAGCCGCTGAACCAGAGCGACAAAATGCCAAGGCTCACCGACGATAGCCCCACCGGCAGCACGATGCCAGCCAGCGTGAAGCTGCGGAAGGTCGGCACCATGGCCGTGAGCATCAGCGCGCCGAGCAACGGTGCGTAGGCAAGCCGTAGCGCGATGGCCTTTCCCTGCTCCGCGCTGTCGCAGGCAAACTCCAGCCGGTAACTCATTGGCAAAGACAGTCCGTCCCCGTTGATGGTCGCGCGCAGTCGGTTGGCAACATCGATGGGTAGCGCATCGGCGCGCAGACAGGCTTCGATGGTATTCACCCGCTCGCCGTTGCGGCCAGTGATGGCGGGGGCCTCCGGTTCGAGCGTCGAGTCGCCCAGGGCCGATGCCGGTATCCAGGTGCCCGGCGCCGCCGGGCTCACCAACGGCATTGTCGCGAGCCGCGACGGGTCGGCCCGCTCAACATCGCCATAGCGGACGCGTACCGACCAGTTCCGCTGGGTCTACCTCGACGCATATCTCCTCGTCGACGGCTCCGAGGCAGTAGAAAAGAGTAGAAAAAGGGGATAGTGCGGCCTGGCAAGGCCGCGTGTTCTAGCGGGTGGAAGTCCCGCCTGGGTAATCGTGCGCCGCGCGCCCAGTATCGAGCCTTGCGGCGCGACTGGTAACAGGCGCGTCGATGCGTAGGCGCGAAAGCAGGCGAGGTGCAAAGGTAACGGGTGATGCCGACCCTGAAGGTGTTGAGCCCCGAAAATTTTGGTTGGTGAGTGCCGACGGTTTTGTCCCGCCGGTAGGCAACAATCCGTGTCGCGCTCTGGCGAGCGGCACGGATACTCCCCGGGGTCCGAGGCCGTGTCGAGCCTGACATTGAGAATACGCGGTAACCAGGGAGATCCGAGCATCGGTCCGTTGGAAGCGGGCACCCGTGAACAAGTGTAAGAGCGAGGACACGGGCGGCGGTGCTTGGAAGTCGGAGCCACCCATACGAGCGTTGACGCCCGGTAATGCGGGCCGAGCAAAGGGGTGGCGGTTCGAGATAACGCGAGAGCGACACACGGCCCTACGCCGAGAGGACTCTGACCGTGACAACCAAACTTGAGCGTTTCACACTGATGGCGCGCGAAGAGCCGCAGACGCGGTTCACGTCCCTGATGGGGTTGTTGTTTGACCCCGATGGGTTGCGCGAGAGCTTCGGGCGACAAGACGGACGCCCGATTGTAATCAGGGCGCCTGGAGTCGATGGGATCAGGAAAGACGACTACGGACAGGGCGTGGAGGCGCGACTCACGGACCTGTCGGCACGGATACGCCGACTGGGCTACCAACCGACGCCGGTGCGGCGCACCTACATCCCCAAGGGGGACGGGCGTCATCGTCCGCTCGGGGTGCCGAGCTTCGAGGACCGCTTGGTCCAAGATCGGCTCAGCCAAACCCTGCAGGCGATCTGGGAACCCGAGTTCTGCGACTGCTCGTATGGCTTTCGCCCCGAGCGCGGCGCGCACGATGCGCTGCGGCGGATTGCGGAGGTCATCACCAATGGGCGGACGCAGTGGGTGGTCGAGGCAGATATCCCAGTCTGAGATCAGGGGGCTTCTTCGACCATCTCTCACATGCCCACTTAATGCGCTTCCTGGAGCATCGCATCGCCGATCCCAACTTTCTGCGGATCGTGCGGCGCTTTCTGAAGGCCGGCATCATGGAGGACGGGACGTTTACGGCGAGTGACGAAGGCGCCCCGCAGGGTGGCCTGGTCTCGCCCGTGCTCAGCAACATCTACCTGCACTACGTGCTCGACCTCTGGTTCGAAAAACGCTTTGCAGTGCGCTGCGCGGGCAACGCCCACCTGATCCGCTATGCGGACGACTACGTCGCCTGTTTCGAGCAAGAAGCTGACGCTCGGGCCTTCCTCGGGGCGATGACCGAACGGCTCGCAGAGTTCGACCTGGAAATCGAGCCGACCAAGACCGCGCTGCTGCGTTTCGGTAGCCAGTGCCTGAGCAAGTCCGTCGCCAAGCCACACGGAGAACGGACGTTCAGCTTCCTCGGCTACACCCACTACGTTGGGCGGAGTCGGCGGGGGCGTTTCGTGGTCGGGCGCACCACCGACGCCAAGCGGATGGACAGGAAGCTCAAATCGTTGAGCGACCACCTGCGGCGTCTGCGCTCGCAAGGCGGCAACGCCATGCTGGCATTCTTTATCCGGCATGTGCGCGGTCACATTCAGTACTACGGCGTCAGCGGTAACAGCCGCGCCCTGGCGGGCTATCTCTATGCCGCCTCCGGCCTGTTGTTTAAGTGGCTCAATCGGCGCAGCCAGCGTCGTTCGCTGACGTGGAAGCGTTTTACTGCGTACATTCGCCCCATGTTCCCCCGCGCCAGGATGATCCATGACCTCTATCCCATCCCTTGGTGGAAGACTCAAACTGGGAGCCGAATAGTGTAACACACCAAGTCCGGTTCTGCGAGGAGCCGGGGACAAGTCGTTGTATGGCAGAGATATTGTGGCACCGCCGGGAAACCAGGCGGCAAACAGAGAAAACAAACTTCTGGCTAAACGGCGGCAAGAACCCGGCTTACTCTCCGGCTCGAATGGCGCAAACTTAAGCCGATGCATAAACAAATCAGAGACGTAGCGGCGGTCGACTGAGGGCCGATCTTAGAGAAACGACGCCTTGCGTCATGGGATTCACAGTTTTCGGGGACGTGCGGAGGACTCTTTCGGTAGCGAGCGGTCGCTTAACTTGCTGTTCTATATGGCGGTATGCCCTTAAGTTAGCGCCATTCGGGTCACGGTCTCTCTTTTTGCCTCCTGGAAGCGCTGACACTGTTTCCGGGTCA
>JBATTL010000473.1:0-1821 GCA_049670525.1 Thiohalocapsa sp.
CTGATGGCGCGCTATGCCTATCTGCGCGGGCAGTATCCGCCGACCGATGAGTGGCCGAACAAGCGATGTTACTTCGTCGCGCGGACTGGGCGGTTGGGGCTCGCCGACTACAAGACCATGGCCAGCAAGACGGACGAGGTGGGTGCGTCGCGGGCGGCGAAGCATCCGGCCGTCGCGCGTTACCTCGAGGAGCGCACCGCCGAGCAGACCGAGGCGCTGGCCTATGGCGCGGCGGATGTGCTCGATGACCTGTGGCTGGGCACCGAGATGGCGCTGGGACGGATGCCGATGCAGCGCACCGTGGTGCACACGCATCCATCGACAGGGGTGACCACGGTCACGCAGGTCGAGGTCATGGATACCGACGTGGCGAAGGCGCACAAGTTTCTGGAGACCTGGGCGAAACATTATGGGCTGGTGGTCGAGCGCGCCGAGGTCGGCGGGCCTGGTGACTTCAGCGAAATGACGGACGAGGAACTATTGACGGAGCTGGAGGCGGCAGGTTTATCGCCGACAGCCCTGCCGAGCCCGCCGGAGTCACCGGGTAATGCGTGATGACACCGGCGCTGGATGGGGTTCGCCGGTCGCCGGCACTGGTGCAGGAGTATCAGCGACGGCGGCTGGAGCGGTCCTTCGAGGCGTTCGTGCGCGCGGCCTGGCATGTGGTGGAGCCGGCGACCGTTCTCAAATGGAACTGGCACATGTCGGTGCTCTGCGCTTACCTCGAGGCGCTGGCGTTTGGACGGTTGGCGGAACCGCGGCTGATCATCAATGTGCCGCCGGGGACCAGCAAGAGCCTGCTGGCGTCGGTGCTGTGGCCCGCGTGGCAATGGACCTGGAATCCCGCGCATCGGTTTCTGGCGACATCGAACGACGGCCCGTTGGTGGTCCGCGATTCGCAGAAACAGCGCTTTGTGGTCGAGTCGGAATGGTATCAGGGGCTGTGGGGGCATCGCGTTACGATCGACTCCAGCCAGCGCGAGAAGACGCTGTTTCAGACGAGCAAGCTGGGATTTCGGCAGGGCATCCCGCTGCGGGGCAATGTCACCGGCAAGCGTGGCGACACGCAAATCATGGACGACCCGCACGATGCCAAAAAGGCGTTCTCCGAACTCGAGATCCTGTCGGATCTGCTGGCCTACGACCAGGCGTTTTCAACGCGGGTCAACGATGCCGAGCTGTCGCGGCGGCTGCTGATCATGCAGCGGCTGCGGACCAACGATCTGACAGGCCATTTGCTGAAAAAGAGCCATCAAAAGTGGGTGCATCTGTGTATCCCGATGGAGTACGAGGGCTCCGCGGGCTACGACCCGGTCAAGGATCTGGGGCCGGCGTTTGCGCATTTGCGCGATCCGCGACGGGCGATCGGGGAACTGATGGACCCGGCACGCTTCTCGCGCAAGTCGGTGGCCGTGCTGGCCGAAGACCTGGGCGAGTACGGCAAGGCGGGGCAACTGCAACAGCGCCCGACGCCGCTCGGTGGCGGCATCATCAAGGCGAAGTGGTGGAAGCGCTGGTCCAAGGGCGAGCCACTGCCGGAGATCCTGCACGTGTTCTGCTCCTGGGACACGGCGTTTACCGAGCGCGACCACGCGCAGGCGAGCTTCAGCGTATGCCTGGACTGGGGTGTGTTCTACCACGACCAGTTGGACCGGCATTGTCTGATGCTACTGGAGGCGTGGTACGACCGCGTCGACTACCCGGCACTGCGCAAGCGGGCGAAGGAGAAGCAGTTGCAGCGCAAGCCGGATGCGCATTTGATCGAGAAGAAGGCCAGCGGCCAGTCCATGATCCAGGACCTGCGACGCGGCCACATCAAGG